>JAQBNG010000093.1 GCA_028288675.1 Flavisolibacter sp.
TTCGAAACCATTTTTTATTCCATATAAGCCAGCGGCAAGACAGGCAGCCATTGCTAAGTAGGGATTTACATCGGAACCTACAACTCTTGTTTCTAACCTGCAACCGGCCTTACTGCCTGATAATACACGCAGCGCAACGGTTCTGTTATCAACTCCCCATGTTAAGGTTGTTGGCGCCCAGGCCCCTTCAACCAATCGTTTATAACTATTGATTGTCGGCGCAAGCATTGGCAGGATAAAAGGCAAACAGTGTAGTTGTCCTGCTATATAATTTTTCATGACTGCGCTCATGTTCCTATCATCTTTTTCCCCATAAAAAACATTTTCAGCGCCACTCCATAAGCTTTGATGAATGTGTCCTCCGCATCCAGGCAGCTGCTCACTCACTTTTGCCATAAAGGTTGCTATGATACCATGTTTGTAAGCAATTTCTTTTACTGATGTTTTAAATAGTACCGCCCTGTCTGCGGCCAACAAAATATCACTATAACCAATGGCTGCCTCGTAAGTACCCGGACCGGTTTCTGTATGCAAACCTTCAATGGGCACGTCAAATTTTGTAAGCAATTCAAACAGGTCAGAAAAAAATGGGTTGTTTGATGTGCTGCGCAGAATGGAATAGCCAAACATGCCCGGTGTAAGGGGGGTTAAATTTTTAAACCCTTTGTCGTTTACCGACTGTGGCGTTTCCTTAAAATTGTACCATTCAAATTCCTGTGCAAAAGATGGCGTGAACCCGGCTGCTTCCGCATCGGCCAAAACTTTCTTTAGTAGTTGACGTGGACAAATAGGAGAAGCATTTCCGGTACCATCGATAAAATCTCCAAGAAAGAAAGGCAGATCAGCCTCCCATGGGATTTTTCGAAAAGTAGCAATGTCTATTTGTGCAGGACAATCGGGGTAACCAGTCTGCCAGCCTGTGAACTTGCTGTTATCATAAGCCGCATCACTCGCATCCCACCCAAAAATTACATCGCAAAAGCTAGTGCTGGTATTGTAAACAGATAAAAATTTTTCTGTAGAAATGTATTTCCCTCGGAGCACTCCATCAATATCTGTAAACGCAATTTTCACCCTGCCTGCCGGATGGCCTTTCACATATTGAATTGTTTCTTCCTTAGTCATTAGCCATATTTAGAAAAGAAAAATTACGGATTATCGGCTTCACTTCTAGCAGAAAAAATCCTGAACAGGCCATAGCAAATGCTTATGATAAAAAAATAGACGAGTGCCAGCTTCAAATTAAAAATTGTCATCGCGATGAACGAAACAATGCTAATAACCAAAGCAACCACCGGTAACAATGGATAGAAAGGCACTTTAAAAGGCCGGTGTAGTGACGGTTCTCTCTTTCGTAAAAGCAACAGCGAAATCATAGAAAAAATATATAAGGTCAATGCACCAAAAACAGCAATGGTAATTATTTCGGAAGTTTTTCCAGTCAGCAGCGCAACAATTCCAATCACCATATTTACACCTAAAGCATTTGCAGGCGTTTGAAATTTGTGATGAATCTTTCCAAGAAATGGCGGAGCAAATCTTACCCTTCCAAACTCGAAACTGGATCGTCCGGCTGCCAGTATAAGTCCATGAAAAGAAGCGATCAATCCAAATAAGCCAACCGTGATTAAGAGATGATAAAGCAGGTCATTTGTACCAACGATTTGTCCCAGCGCTAACGGCAACGGGGAGTCGGAAACAGAACCATCGCCTTTATAAACAACAGCTTTCCATCCTGCTACTCCTATGGAACTTATAAAGGTTAGTACGCACAAAATCACCAGCGTTAAAATAGCCGATCCAAAACCTTTGAGTATTGTTCGCTGCGGGTTGATTGTTTCCTCTGCAACATTGGCCACACCTTCTATTCCCAGGAAAAACCAGATGGCAAAGGGAATAGATGCCAGCACGCCATTCCATCCGTTTGGAAAAGCATCAAGTTTAAGATTTGTTGTTTCGAAATGGGGCAATGTCATACCCGAGAAAACTAACAGTTCACCAACGGCAAGTATGGTAATTATCAATTCAAAAGTTGCCGCTGCCTTTACCCCTAAAATATTTAATGCGGTAAATAAAACATAGGCAAATATGGCGATAGCTATGATAGGTATTTGCGGAAAGAACAAATTAAAATAAGCTCCGATAGCGAAGGCGATAGCAGGCGGTGCAAAAATAAATTCAATGTTTTGCGCCATTCCGGTTATGAAGCCAATATCCTTTCCCATAGACCGTTTGGCATAATCAAAAGCACCACCGGCTTTGGGTATAGCACAAGCCAGTTCAGCATAACTGAAGGTGAAGCATACATAAAGAATGATGATAAAAAAAGTGGCGATGGCCATGCCGAGTGTACCGCCTTTCTCCAGGCCAAGGTTCCAGCCGAAGTACATGCCGGAGATAACATAGCCTACACCGAGGCCCCAAAGCATAGTTGGAGTAAGGGTTCGCTTAAGTTGAGGAGAGGTAGTTGTTGACAAATAAAAAAATTAAAATAGAATTAACCGTATCTCTCAATTAACTCTTTACTCTAATAAAATTGTTTTTTTGAAGTTAGCAATTCCTTATTACCCGCAATCTTTCAGTTTATACACAAAGAAAAGTTTATGCCTGGCAGGTAAATAAATGTATTGGCTTAAGCTTCTATCATTATCAACATTAGTAAGGCCACATCCTGGCCTGGAAAGAGGATGATCAATCATTTTAGTAACAGTTATAAAATAGCTAACCATGCTACAATTTGAAAATTCATCCATTCAAATCATCTAATAATTTTTTCTAATAAGTTCTCTATCTTTATTGAACAGCTTAAACTTTTATTTATGAGTGCACCTTCAATTCCCGATAAATACTGGCTCTATCCACAAGTATCAGGAGGCATGGCATTGGATACCCATTTAGATGGTTCACTAAATACCAATGTGGCCGGCAGCTTAAACTCCAACGTAAATGCAAAACTTACCGGCGATCCTTCGCAACCAATTGCCACTTTGCTTATTGGCGACCGCGACAAGCCGATAGCTACCGACTCGAAAGTAGAACTCCTTAACCTGCCGCGGTTCACCCTCCAGGATATTAAGGATATGATGAAAGTGCGTGTAAGCATTCCCAATTACTCGCAGGTATGCTTTAAAATAATGGGTGTTGAACTTTTTAGTATTTGCATGAATGGCGAGACGCAAATGATTACCGAGCCTTATGTGCCGAACGCTATGGAAAAATGCGAGACTGTTTGCTGTGAGCCGGATACAAGGCCGTTCCCTGAGCGTGGAAACAACGATGATAACAGGGATAACGTTCCCAAATAACCTCTTCACTTCAAAATCTTTTGGTATGATTAAAATAACCGCCACTGATTTCCAGGAAAGCCTGCATATCGAAGAAGAAGAAATAATATTAAACGGGCCGCCGGGCTTTTTAACCGGAACAATTTTTTTAAAGAATAAAGAAGCTGACACCATTTTTATCAGGGACATTGCGTTTACACCTGAAGACCAAAGCTTATCTGCCACACAACTGCCTCAAAGTTTTAAATTGCTTACCTCCTTACGTGCTGGTGAAGAAAGAGTACAGCAGGTTACCGTACAACTCCCACAGCATACACCACCTGGCAATTATGAAAAAAAGCTGCAGATTGGCGGTAAAGAAAAAACAGTGAGGCTGATTGTTCAACCCTCTGTTGAAATAGATATTAACCCGGCAAGAATTCACTTCCAGGGAACTGCTGCTGGAAAAACGTACAGGGCTGAATTGACTTTAACCAACTCCGGCAATCTTTCTTTTAAAGTGCCTGCCAATATCAAACATACCACCATGCTGGATGAAGATTATTTCTGCAGAGCCTTGTCTTTAGCCATCAGGGAAAAAGGTGGTGAAGGCTTCAATCCGACAATGGACGAACTCACGAGAAATATTCATAAAGAGATGACTGATTGGGTGGATGTGCGAATTGAAGAAAGCGGTAAGGTTATAGAACCGGGAAAATCTACACAGCTTCATCTATCCCTGGTCCTGCCCCGCAATGTTGATAGCAGCCGTGATTATACAGGCAACATTCGCCTGTGGAATAAGAACATCTCTTATCATATCAACGCTTACGAATACGATTTACTTCCTAAATAACCAGTTATGGATAATCAGAATAAAACTACCGGGCCAGGTCTTGCAGGCAGTCTTCAATCTTTAGCAAATACCTATTCTAAAACAATGAAGGCCGCAATAGAAAATGTTTCTGTAAATATGAAACCCATTAATCAGCTAATGAGCAATATGGGCATCGCAACTTTCAGCCTGCCTTCTTCAACAAAAGAAAACGAATGCTGCCCGCCAAAGGCAGAATGCCCTCCACATTGCCTGATGGAACTGGGTCGGCAGGCTTATGCCGGAGAGCGGATCATTGTTCCTTTTGGTGTGAAGAACGCATGCAAAAATCAAAAGCACTATAGAATTGGTGTACGGGAATTAAAGAATATCAATGGAAACCCTGCTCCTTCTCAGCCAATTTTAAATAAACAGAATGTAACGCTTGATAACGGCGAAACAGAAATGGTATTGATGATGATTGAATTAAAAGGATTTGAACCTGGCACTTATAATGCAGAAATTGTTATCCGGGAAAAAGACATCAACCAGAATATTTGCTTTACGCTTAAGGTTGACAACTTTGATAACCTGGCGGTAGCAGAACCGTTGGAAGAAATTAAATACAGGCAGCACTGGCAAAGCTGGCAACGCCACTACTATTGCGAAACGCCGAAGAATGCAGCAGGAACAGTTGGCATTGAGCAATAAGCAATTTGCAATAGCCAATAGCACCAATAAATCTTTTATTACTACCTACCGTAACCAGGAATATATGAGCGAACAACAAGACGACCTTGCAAAAGAATTTCAGGACCTCTTTCAAAAAACAGCGGAGGCCAACAAAATTTTTCTTTCCGAGAGTGCAAGATTTGTTTCGGGTTTAAGCTCTGGTAAATTAGGGAGCGATAAATTAGCCGCGGTGCAAAAAGGGGCATTGACAGATGCATTCACCACATATATAAAGCTTGGTATTCAATACACATCCAGCCTGATAGACCTTGGCCTTGATTTTACAAAACGCCTGAACGAAGAATTAGGACCAAAAGAAAATGATTCTCCACCACAAGACCCTCAACAGCCTCAAAAGCCAGCTTTTACATTAAAGGCAACCGGCGCTGCTGGCTCAATAGCAAAAGCGGAGTTTTTGTTGGACAGTGATAAAAAGGAGCCTATTCTGTGTCACATTAAACAAACAGAATACACAAGCCAGGATGATACAAAACTGAAAGCGCAATTTGACACTTCGTTTTCTCCACAATTTTTTGAACTCTTACCTGGTAAGCCGCAAAAAGTAGAGATTATCATTGCAATTCCACTAGACACAAAAGAAGGAATTTATTTAAGCAATATGCAGGTTGAAGGTTTTGAACACAGTTTCTTCTCGCTTTATTTACACGTAACAGGCCCGCAGGATTTAAACATGCAACCCGAATGAAAAACGCTTCTCAAAAAACTTCAGCAAATACAAACACAGCCAATGATGGACTGAACGACTGGATTAAAAATGTTAGTCCGAATAAAGTAATTAATAATGCGCAACGCATACTAGGCACCGCAATTGACGTGCTGGAAGAAGAAATTGCGGCCGGCATTTTAGCGGCAAAACAATTGGAAAAGAAAGTAATTAATGTTGATGAAATCAGGAGTGCGGCACCGGAAGAATTAATGAGCCGCATCAGGCGTGATGCCCACGACGCCGTTGACCTTTTTATAGATGCGGTGACTGCACTAACCAATCAAATTACCAGTCTTACACAACCGGCTAATGGTACAAGATCAACAAAGGAAACAAAGCGGGATAGTAATGAAATAGCAGTTGTGCAAAATGATGTTCCTGCAAAGCCCGGACAAAGTATTGACCTGCCGGTTTTGATTACTAACCATAGTAGCGATAAAGCAATGCAGGTGGAGTTTGCTAAGTCCGAATTAATTGGCCCGTTAGGAAATAAAATACCAGCGAAAGCGATCCAGGTGATCCCTAAATCTTTTATGCTGGCGCCGGGCGAAGCTAAAGAAGTCATTATTAATATAACAATTCCTGCAACTGCCAAACCGGGAAGCTACTCGGGCCTTTTCCAGGATATAAATAACCCGCAACTTAAAACGGTGCTTACTATTGAAGTTGCTTAAAAAACTGCTATGCAAGACAGCTTCATGCGAACGATTCTTGCCGAATACTCAGGCCATGCGCTGGCCGGTATCAAACATTTTATTCCCAATAAAGAACCCAAAAAATATTTGTACGATTTGATTGGCGATTACCCGCAGCGGGGTGGAAAAGGCTTTAGGCCGGGGCTGTGCATCGCCACTTGTAAAGCATTTGGCGGAACGCTGGACCGTGTGCTTAATTCAGCTATTTCTCTTGAACTCTTTCACAATGCTTTTTTAGTGCATGATGATATTGAAGACAACAGTTACACACGTCGCAATAAACCTACCATGCACCAGTATAATAATATAGGTATCGCTATTAACGTGGGCGATGCGATGAATGCTTTAAGCCTGAAGCCACTGATGCTGAATAAAGGAATTCTTGGCCCCTCGCTTACTTTAAAAGTTTTGGAAGAAGTAGAGCACATGGTTACCGAATCGGTAGAAGGCCAGGCGATGGAATTAGGCTGGCGAAAAGATAATGCCTGCGAGTTACAGGATGCGGATTACCTGAGAATGATCTTAAAAAAAACCTGCTGCTACACTTGTATTTATCCCCTTCGCATCGGCGCTTTAATTGGCAGCAATGGCAAGGAAGCCGGAGCGCAGTTTAACCGCTTTGGCTATTACATGGGTACTGCTTTTCAGTTACAGGATGATATACTGAACCTTGTTGCAGAAGAGGCCAAATATGGTAAAGAAATAGGCGGCGATCTTGTAGAAGGTAAAAGAACTCTTATGCTTATTCACCTGCTAAATAATTGCAGCAAGGCTGAATATAAAAAGCTCAAAGCCTTTCTTGCCGAAACTGCAAACAACACGGAAGAAATGGTGCCCTGGATTTTAAAACGAATGGGAAAATATAAAAGCATTGACTATGCAAGAACCACTGCTAAGTATATGGCAGGTGCAGCTTTGAAAGAGTTCTACACTATCTTTTCAAAGCTGCCCGATTCAAAGG
>JAQBNG010000218.1 GCA_028288675.1 Flavisolibacter sp.
ACAGGCAATAAAAAGAGTAACGGCTCTCCCAGGTAAGTGGCACAAGACGTGGTGGTAACCAGTATACCACTGGCTATAACTATTGTTGTTTTATTGCTCCCTATCGTCACGCTGGCTTATTTCTACTATCAACAAGTAAGGCCAGTAAAAACGAAAACAGCAGTGATGCAATAAGAGCAACGATGGTTGTTTGCAAAACATTCGGTTTATCAGGCCAAAGCGAAGGCCTGGCGGCTTCTACTGCAAGTAAGGGTTGAGGAGCTAGTTTAATGGCCAGCTCATATTGGGCAATGAGCTTTTGATATTCTGTTACCTGGCCGGATAGCATAGGCATATTTCCTGTGAGAGTGCTAAGTTTCTCCGGTTTCGCAGATGTATCGCTTACTGAATTGTTTCCTGTAAAAGCCTCGTTCTTTGGGTTGTATTGGTTGCCACCTTTATAACTGGTTACCGATTGCTCTATCGAAGCAAGTTCCTTTTGTTTGGCGGTTAATGCATCTCTGATCTTCTGAAGTATCTGTGTATTGTTGGCGCTTTGCAGGTGCTGATGTATTTCATTTATCTTTTGTAATAAGATATTAGCTAATTGCGACGCTACTGCCGGATCGACATCCCATACTTTTATTTTTAATTCACCATAAGCACTGCGGCGAATGTCTGTTTTCTTTTTCAGGATGATTGCCGCTTTGTAATCAGCATAGGCAGTTCCCTCTTCAATAGCATAATGAGGTGCTAAATGAAAAGCTGAAGCGGCTGCTATATATACCGTATCCAATTTGGCTGTGCCTTCTATAGGATCTAGTTCATCAGGACCGCCAATTTCAGGGTAAAGACCTTCAATATTATTATTAAAAATTCTTGCCTTATCTGATAGCATTGAATTGGCCGGCAAGGCAGTAACAGTAGATACATATTGCTTCGGTATAAGCATTGAGACAATAAATGCCACGGCTGTAGCAAGAAGCGTAAGTAAGAAGATAAGCTTCCAGCGACGGCTTATAACAGAAATAATATCGGGCATGATGGTTATTTAAGAAAGAGAAAAAAAAGTTTTTTAAAAAACTTCCGTTGCGTAATACAAACGACAGCCATTAAAAATGCAATGGCGGCTAAAATAATCCAAACATTGTTTACGGCCATTTTAGAATAATAAAACAACAGCAACAAAATACCTGCACTAACCAGGTAAAGGAAAAATGACCAGGCTGAATAAGAAAGTTGCAGCTTCCGTGTGGTGATTATATACAATGCTATCCCGCAACTGTACTGGCTTGCTAATGCAGCTATACAACAGCCCAATGCACCAAGCAAAGGAATAAGCCAAAGATTGAGCAGGACATTAAGCACCACAGAACAACCTAGTACGGTATTAAACAGCCGGAAATTAGTGGTAGCTGTCAGCGCCGACCCATATACATGTACAAGGTAATAAGCAGGTAAAGAAAGCAGGCATAGCTGCAAAACGCGGCTGCCGTAATCATCTGTGGTATGATATAAAAGCTGTTGTATCCATGGTGCAAACTGGAATGTAAAACAACTGATTGCAATGGCAAAAAAGAGTAGTGCATGGCGGGTTGTAAGTAAAACCTGTTGCACTTGTTCCTTATCGTTTTTGTGACGGGCAATAAAGGCAACCAGGAAAGAGGCTGAAAGATAACCTACCATGTTAGCTGCATCAAGCAACCGGAAAGCGCTGGCATAAATACCTGCCTGCAAAGCACCGGCAGGGTGCAGGCGTTCTAATAAAAATCCATCCAGCTTGTTGTGAACAGACATGAGTAAAATAATAATTGCAAAAGGTGCTGTCCATTTAAGAATGGTGTTCAATGGTTGTTTATGGCTTTTAGCAAAGATTTTTTTCCTTACTAATACTGCTAAGAGAATCAGAACCGATAAGGCAGTGGTGCCGGCCTGCAATTGAACAAAAAGTATAATATCGATAGGGCTTAAAGTGCTATAAATGGCGATGCTGCATAAAAGGATCAGCAAGCTTTTATCAAGCACAGAAAAAAAGGCGTCGGTTGTAAAAAACTGGTGCGCCGTTAGCAAGCTTCGTAAAAAAATAAATAGTGAGTTGAGAACTTGTATCGCAATAATGTAAAACAATATATCCCATTCCGAAACATGAGTAAGCCAGGCAATAAAGCAACAGGCAATACAATAAAGAAGTAAAAAGAAAGCTTTAACCTGCAGCAATTGCACGGTGCTGATACCTTCTTTTGCGGCTATGCGCTGGGTAAGCATATTGCTTAAACCTGCATCGGCAATAAACAGCAATACGAAACTCAGGCTAACCAAAGCGAAATAGGTTCCATACGTTTGATGGCCTACACTGTTTTGTACCTGCCTGTCAATAGCAAAGATCCAAACAGGTTTTATAAGAAGGTTCAGGAGGATGAGCCATGAAAGCCCTTTGAAAAATTGGTCCTTCTTCATATCAGGCAGTGGCCACTTTTACACTTCGGTTCAGGCTTTCTTCTAAAGAGATAAATGTTTCGGTACGTTCAATGCCTTTAATTTTTTGCAGTTCGTCGTGTAAAATGGAACGCAGTTGGGCAATATCCTGGCAAACAACTTCGGCAAAGATGCTGTAGTTGCCTGTTGTATAATTCATGCGTACAATTTCAGGAATCTTCTTCAGGTCTTTGGCTACAGCATCGTACAGCGAGCTTTTTTCTAAAAAAATCCCAATGAAAGCGATCACATCATACCCCATCTTTTTTAGATCCACACTATACTTTATGCCATTGATGATGCCCGCCTCCTGTAATTTTTTTATGCGTACATGAATTGTCCCTGCGGAAACAAACAGTTTTTTGCCGATTTCAGCATAGGAGATATTAGCATCGTGCATTAATTGCTGGATGATGCTCAGATCCAATTTGTCAATATTTAAAGCGGCGGCCATTTGTAGAAGTGTTTTTGAATAATTTTCAACCGATATGCAATATATTAAACGAAACCTAAATTTTTGCTAAGTTGATTGGAGATTGTATGGGCATCCCTATTTTTGACCTGTCAAGTTCATTGAAACAAAAGCCAATCAGCAACCGGCAAATCATTGCCAATTGCTATTGTTTATTGATCACATTGTGGGGTGATGAAATTTTGGCAGACATACCCTCTTGTCTCGAGGGTGGGGAGCACAGGATAAACTACGTGTAGAGCCGACGTTACTTATGGTAAGGCCGACCAGGGTTGACCACTAATCTTTGCACAATAGCTAACTGCCTCGTGGAGGTTCGATCCCTCCCCCTACAGCATCTTTTTTCTCATGTGTGTTGTGCCTCGCCAGCTTTTGCTGGTGGGGCATTTTTGTTTTAGGTACTCAGAACCAACTTGGCCAATATTGTAGTAATTGAAACGTTATCAGCTTTTTTGATATAGTAGTCTATCTCACAGCAACTTACTCTGGCTTAAGCTTTTTAAACTCATCTGGCACTATATTTTACTGTAGTTACAGATAAGCTTAAGTCATGTGCCCACGAATTCGTTTTCCCTTAAAGGTTACTTTACTTGTTTTATTCTGTTATGCCTCGCTATTTATACAGGCACAAAGGCCTGATAGTAGCGACGTTTACAAAATACTTAGCGCCGGCTCCCAATACACCACCTCGCCGCTCCACCAAAAACTCTGGGGCAGCCATTACCGCCGCGACTGGAACACACCCGTCAGAATAAAACTATTTTATTTAGATACGGCCGCAGGCGGGCTTACACCTTACAGTGCGGGTGGTGGCAGGCAAAGCAAAACCCTAAGGCTGCATGATTTGCAACGGCGGGAATATGTACTCCGCAGCATAGATAAATCCTTCGGCAGGGCATTGCCGGATATTTATCAAAACACCTTTGTTGAAAAGGTCTTGAACGACCAGGTTTCCATTGCCCAGCCTTACGCAGCACTCACAATTCCATTAATGGCCGAAGCCGCGAAAATTTATCATACCTGGCCGCAGATTGTTTTTGTGCCGCAACAAAAAGCCCTTGATACTTTCAACGACCAGTTTGCAAACCAGCTTTACTTATTTGAGCAACGCCCCGATGAGAATTGGGAAGGCGCAATGAATTTTGGTAATTCAAAAAACATTATCGGTACGGAAAAGCTGTTTGAAAAAATAACAGAAGATAGCAGGCACAGAATTGATCAACTCTTGTATGTACGCTCCCGGTTATTTGATATGCTGATTGGCGACTGGGGCCGGCACGAAGACCAGTGGCGGTGGGCCGCTGTTAAAGAAGAAGGCATTACAATTTATAGACCTATCCCCCGCGACCGCGACCAGGCTTATACCAAGTTTGATGGCCTGTTTATAGCATTAGCAAAAAGCGCTGCAGGGGCAGGGCACCTGCAAACTTTTGATTATAAGATAAAAGACATTACAACATTCAACTTCCCTGCCCGCGACCTCGATCGCCGCGTGGCTAACGAAACCACACTGCAGCAGTGGACAGGCATTGCACAGGAATTACAGCAGTCATTGACAGATGAAATCATTACAGCATCGGTGAAGCAATTGCCACCGGAAGTTTTTGATAATACCGGTCCCGAACTTATTGCAAAATTGAAGCAGCGAAAGGCCGACCTGGTAAAATATGCCACTGACTATTATCTTTTTTTGGCCCGCGAAGTGGATATAACAGGAACAAAAGAGACCGACTATTTTAACGTAACCAATCTGCCCGATGGGAAAGTTGTAGTGGAGCTGTTTGGCGTTGATTCTTCCAACAAAAAGGCTGACAAGCCTTTTTATGCAAGAACATTTTTGCCCGGTGAAACAAGAGAGATTCGTCTGTAT
>JAQBNG010000104.1 GCA_028288675.1 Flavisolibacter sp.
TCGGCTTAGTACGTAAGATCCCTTATATGCTTATCCCGCTTGCCCTCCGCAAAGAAGGAAAGGCCTTCCGCATCGTACAAATAGGCCTCCGCATCAGACGAGGAGGCCTCCTCGTCTCACGATTCGCCCTTCTCGTCACCCAAGTAGGCCGCCGCGTCACACGAGGATGGCTAATCATCACACGACATGGCTTAATCGTTACACGAAATGGCTTCATCGTTACACGAATAGGCCTCCGCATCACACGAAATGGTGTCTTCGTGTTACGAATAGCCCTCCGCATCATACGAATTGGCTATTGCTTACGGATATGTACGGTGGCAAAGCCGTATTGCTACTATTAAATTAAAAGAGCATATACCTACGTTTCTATTATAACACGTAAATAGTTACCGAAAGCTCCCCAGTGCGCCATGCACAAGGCTACGCAGTGAAACCCGGAAGAGAAAGAAAAATAAACTGGCTGATTCGCAATACAGCACTGGAAAGAATACAGGTTGCCCTGCAAGTGCTGAAGATGTAGCCTGTTTTATTGGTGTACTGCGTACTACTTCATCACAAAAGGAAGATGAATTAAAAAAAGTAGCAGTAAGGTTCAGGAAAAACGAGCAATAAAAATTGTAAGCTTGTAAAACGACTAACACCTTTCGTTGCTATAAAGGATCGTTGGGCTAATCGCTGTGGTGCCGAGCCAATTGTTTTGTGGGCACATGAACTTTCTCTTTAAAACTTCTTGAATATAATTTTACCATTCACGATTGTCATCACACTCCGTGTTGCCGGTAATAGCTGAATGGGAACGGTAAATATATCTTGTGACAGCACTGCTATATCAGCAACTTTACCAGGTGTTAATGTTCCTTTCTTCCCTTCTGCAAATTCAGCGTAAGCATTTGTTTTTGTATAAGCAATTACAGCTTGTTCCCTTGTTATATTCTCGGCCTTATTTGCTTGTCGGCTGCATACCATCGCTATGTTGATAAACGGATTGGTTAACCCATCCGGACCAATGGCAACAGGGATACCCATCAGCAGCCATGTAGCAATAGGATTATTCATTCCATATTGAGGTGTATGAACAACTATAATTCCTAACGCCTTTATATCTTGTGCTGTGGCAGCAGTAATTCCATTCCCATGTTCTATTCGTACTCTTCTCGTCTTCCAAATTTCGGGTGCAGCCAGCCCTTTCATCAATTGTAAAACAATTTTAGTTGCACTGTCACCTGTAATGTGCATCATCAACTGATTATTAGTGGTAAGTGCTTCTAATAATATTTTTTTGATCGTGTCCACAGGAAAATCCAACCTTCCGTAATAGTCTCTTTTATTTGGATAAGGTTTCGATTTAAGGGCTGTTTGCTCTAACGATGTACCATCTATTATATACTTAATACCTGATACCACAGTTAGCGGTGACAGTTGAACGGGCAGCTTCTTCCATTCCGATAAAAGCCGGCCATGTTCAGTGGTAGAAGGCATAGCAATGATTCTTGTACGTAATGGCAAATTAGCTTCGGAGAAATAGCTTTTTGCTGCCACCGCCTGTAGTGTGCTGCTCATGTTTTGTACTGAGGTGATACCAAAATCTAATTGCTCAATCGCATAAGAACGCAGTCTTTTTATTGCGTTAGCCCGGTTAGAAGTGGTTACCGCTTGCCAAAAAGGGAACTGTGCATATTCGTACAAAGCACCCGTTATATAAGCAGTGCCTGGCTGGCGTTCATACCATCCCCCCAAAGGATCAGCAACATTATCGGTTATGTTTATAGCTTTAAGTGCGGCGCTGTTAACAACTGCCCCGTGTCCCCACATAAGCAACAGAGCCACCGGATTTTGTGGTGCAAGGCTATCAAGTAAACGCCTTCTGATAGTGGTATCAGTAAAAACAGCAAGACCTATTGTTCCCTGCAACCATTCGCCTGGCCGTGCCTTTTTTACCAGTATGGACAAAGAATCAATGACCGTTTGTTTGGATGGGCCTGCAGCAGAAAATGGTGTAATAAAGGTTTTATCACCCGGCAGCAACCAGGCCAGGTGATCATGTGCGTCATTAAATCCCGGCACAACGGTTCTTCCCTGCAAGTCTATTCTTTTTGTTTTTGCTGTTGCAAGTTTTTGAATGGAAGGATTGGAACCAATAGCAAGGATCGTAGTGCCTTTGATAGCGATAGCGTCTACATAAAGTTGTGATGTATCTGACGTAAAAATTTTTCCATTAGTAAGAATAACATCAGCTTTCTGTGCAAAAGTTATAGTTGGCAGTAAAAGAAGAGCAATTGCTTTTACCATGATGACTACAAATTTTCTTTTCATATTTGAAGCAAGGAATATTTGGTTAATTCACAACGATTGATTAGTGCTACTGCTGGTACAAATATATTCAGCTAGTCACCACTAAATTTTTGAGACGTATTATTTTATCTAATATACTACTACCTGAAATGTTATAACACCTGTCACAACCAACCTGCATTTTAGCGCTTCTAAATCGTATTTCAAACCTCAAAACCTCTCTTATCTTTGCCCGCTATGGCAACAGACCTCTTTCAATCTCCCGATTACTTTGGTGTAGATGAACTCTTAACAGATGAACATAAACTCATTCGCGAAACTGTTCGCAGCTATGTAAAAAAAGAAATTTCTCCCATCATTGAAGACTATGCGCAACGGGCTGAGTTTCCACAGCAGATAGTAAAGCAATTAGGAGATCTGGGATGTTTTGGCCCTACCATTCCAAACCAATATGGCGGTGGCGGATTGGATTATATTTCTTATGGTTTAATGATGCAGGAGTTGGAAAGAGGCGATAGCGGCGTACGTTCTACAGCCTCGGTGCAAGGATCGCTGGTGATGTTTCCTATTTATCAATATGGCAGCGAAGAACAACGTAACAAATACTTACCAAAGCTGGCAAGTGGTGAGTGGCTCGGTTGTTTCGGATTAACAGAACCCGACCATGGCAGCAACCCAAGTGGTATGCTTACCAATTATAAAGATGCCGGCGACCATGTGATCTTAAATGGCAGCAAAATGTGGATCTCTAATGCACCATTTTCGCAGGTAGCAGTAGTGTGGGCAAAAGATGATGCCGGTGACATAAGAGGTTTGATTGTTGAACGCGGCATGGAAGGATTTACTACACCAACAACGCATGGTAAATGGAGCCTTCGTGCATCCGCAACCGGTGAGTTGGTTTTTGATAATGTAAAAGTGCCAAAGGAAAATATTTTTCCGGATATAAAAGGATTAAAAGGACCGTTAGGCTGCCTAACTAAAGCCCGCTATGGAATTGCCTGGGGAGCATTAGGTGCAGCAATGGATTGTTACGATACAGCACTTCGTTACAGTAAAGAAAGAATACAATTCGACAGGCCTATTGGTGGCTTTCAGTTACAGCAAAAAAAGCTGGCGGAGATGATAACTGAAATTACAAAATGCCAGCTATTGGTTTGGCGATTAGGTACGCTAATGAACGAAGGAAAAGCTACACCGCAACAGGTTTCTATGGCGAAAAGAAACTCTTGTGAAATAGCCACCAACATTGCAAGGGATGCACGCCAAATGTTAGGGGGCATGGGCATTACCGGGGAGTACAGCATTATGCGCCACATGATGAATTTGGAAAGTGTAATTACGTATGAAGGCACACATGATGTGCATTTATTGATTACGGGCATGGATGTTACTGGGTTGAATGCGTTTAAGTAAGTCCCCCCTGTCCCCCGAAAGGGGAGACTTAGGCTGGATAGTTCCTATAAAACTCTATTATCACTAAAGCACATTGTTTATGATTAAAAAGGACATGTTTGCTGGTGGAAGAAAACGGACCTTCGAAATGGCTGCGGCATTAAGAAAGCAGCCTACACATGCGGAAGATGTTCTTTGGGGTTATTTAAGAAGTAAGCCTTGGGCTTCAGTTCAGAAGGCAACATGTTTATGCAATTTGGGTTTTAGATTTTTATTGCCATGCGTTGCAACTTGTAATTGAAGTTGATGGTTCTGTTCATGATGTAGAAGAAGTAAAACAAGCAGATAGCCGAAGGCAAGAAGAGTTAGAAAATTGCGGCCTTAAATTTTTAAGATTTACCAATGATGAAGTAAAATTTAATCCTGATGAAGTGAAGCAGAAGATCGAAAGCTATATCCTTAAGATAGCCAGCCAAACATAAAGAAACATTGACCTAAGTCTCCCCTTAAGGGGACAGGTGGATTTACGCAGATCAATAAAATGAAAGTTTTCTACAAAACATACAATCTCCAGTTCCGCCATCCTTTCACTATTTCAAAAGGAACAAAAACGCACCAGCCAACATTAATAGTTCAACTTGAACATTTGGGCAGGGTAGGCTTTGGCGAAGCACCAGCAATTACCTATTACAATATTCCGGTAGAAAAAATGGTGGAAGACCTGGAGCGCAAAAAGCTCTTTGTCGAAAAATTCGCCTTTACAGAACCAGACAGATGGTGGCATTACCTGCATCACTTGTTTCCAATGAATCCATTTTTAGTATGTGCTTTAGATATTGCCGGTTGGGATTTATATGGAAAGTTTAAAGGCAAGCCTTTGAATCAATTGTGGCAACCTGCTCAATCAAAAACAACTATTACCGACTATACTATTGGTATTGATACCATTGAGAAGATGGTAGAAAAGATGCAGCAAAAGCCATGGCCGGTTTATAAAATTAAGCTGGGCACTGAACATGATGTTGCCATTATTGAAGCGCTAAGAAAACATACGGATGTCCCATTTCGTATTGATGCAAATGCAGCGTGGAAGGCAGAGGAAGCTTTGGAAAAAATAAACGCTTTTAAAGATTTGGGCGTTGAATTTATTGAACAACCCCTGGCTAAAGATGATTGGGAAGGGATGAAATTTTTGTACGATAAATCGCCGCTGCCTTTGTATGCGGATGAAAGTTGTGTTGCAGAAAGCGATGTTGAGAAATGTTACAGCCACTTTCATGGAATCAATATCAAGCTTACCAAATGCAGCGGGCTTACGCCAGCCTTGCGAATGATAACGAAGGCAAGAGAATTAGGCATGGGGGTGATGGCCGGAAGTATGAATGAATCTACAATTGGGTCTGCGGCTATTGCACATTTACAAAGCCAGGTTGATTACCTGGATGCGGATGGACCTTTGTTGTTAAGTGAAGATGTTGCAACAGGATTGGTATATGAAAATGATGGTAAGGTTACTACTTCTGATGCCCCGGGATTGGGTATTATTTTCAAGGATGTTTTTCAAAAGGTCTAAATTTTTCTTAAACCCTTTTTCCGCTGTTCTATAATATTTCACCAGGGTTTAACCTGTTTAAACGGTAAATTCAAAAAACAGAAACGTTGCAAGCGACTTATGGTATCAGTAATTGATTTATTGAATTTTAGAATTAAGTTATATCTCTAAAGCGGCCTGAAAATTGTAAATTGTTTTAAAAACACCGTCATGAGGAAATTGACGTTTATCGTATTGATATTGACTTCACAGAATTTATTTGCTCAATTTCAAATTGGACCTTTTCTGGGAGCAGGGGGGTATTTAGGTGATCTGAATTACACGCCTGCGAAAAGATTAAAACCTGCTATTGGTATCGCCGGTTTATATGAGGTTAGCAATCGAATAAACCTAAGGGGAGGAATTACATTTGGTAAATTAGAAGGTGGCGATCAATGGAGCGGCACAGCTTATCTAAAAGAAAATCGCAACCTCAGTTTTACTTCCAACATTAGTGAGTTTAGCCTGGTAGCAGAATTTATTCCTTTCAACCTGAATAAAATTAACTGGTCGCCTTACATATTTGGTGGAATAGCACTCTTTCATTTTAATCCGTATGTAAAGGATTCGGGAACCACAGTTTATTTAAAACCACTTAGCACAGAAGGGCAAGGTCTCCCGGAATACCCAGATCGGAAACCTTATTCTTTAACCCAATTTTCCATTCCCTTCGGTGGCGGACTTAAATACATCTTATCTGATAACGTCATGTTAGATTTGGAATTTGGGCTACGTAAAACTTCCACAGATTATTTGGATGATGTGAGCACCAATTTTATAGATCCGATATTTTACTTCAGCACAGGGGTCAAACAGCAGTTCGACTTTCCTACAGAGGAGATGAGGTTCCAGGTGGAATTTCTGAGTTTCCAGATAATGGTTATCCAACAAAAGATACACCACGAGGGAACATTAAGTATAAAGATTGGTACTACTTTACCGGCTTCCATTTATTTTTCCGCTTGAACGGTAATTCCGGCGGCAAAAAAGGGTATGGCTGTCCTGCAAATGTTTTCTAAACTCTTTCCCAACCTTACCCATCACTATTTTTGCAGCCATACATGGCATACAAAAATCAGCAGCAATTTATTGATGTATTAGAGAAGGAAGGTGAGCTTGTCCGCATAAAGGAATACGTCAATCCCCACTTAGAAATTTCAGAAATCACAGACCGCATCAGCAAAACACCCGGTGGTGGTAAGGCATTATTGTTTGAGAATACCGGTTATGCTTTTCCGGTTTTAATGAATGCTTATGGCAGCGAAAGGCGTATGTGCCTTGCTTTGGGCGTAGAGCATTTAAACGATGTGGCAAACGATATAGAAGCCCTTTTTAAATTATTGGCTTCGCCGAAGGAGAACATTATTGATAAGTTAAAGCTGCTTCCAAAACTGGGGCAGTTTGCTTCGTGGATGCCTAAAGTTAAAAGCGGCCGTGGCGAATGTCAGGAGGTTATTTTGCAAGGCCCGGATGCAGATATTACCAAACTCCCGGTAATTACGTGCTGGCCAAAAGATGGCGGGCCTTTCGTTACGCTGCCTATCATTCATACAAAAGATCCAAACAATAACACACGCAATGTAGGCATGTACCGTATGCAGGTTTTTGGCCCGCAGCTTACGGGTATGCACTGGCATAAACATAAAGTTTCGGCAAAGCATTTCAACGAGTATAAAAAACTAAACAAGCGAATGCCTGTAGCCGTGGCATTAGGTGGCGATCCGGTTTATGCATATTCTGCAACGGCTCCGCTGCCAGAGAATGTTGATGAATATATGTTAGCTGGTTTTCTGCGTAAGAAAAAAGTAGAGCTGGTTAAATGTATTACGCAGCCGGATATCGAAGTTCCTTCGGATGCTGATTTTATTATCGAAGGTTATGTTGATCCATCTGATGAATTAATTTGGGAAGGTCCGTTCGGCGATCATACCGGGTATTATTCGTTACCCGATTGGTATCCACGTTTTCATATAACATGCATCACGCATAAAAAGAATCCTGTTTATCCTGCCACTATCGTTGGCATTCCACCGCAGGAAGATGCCTGGCTAGGTAAGGCAACAGAACGGATTTTTTTAGCGCCTATGAAGATGACAATGGTGCCTGAGATTATAGATATGGATATGCCGGTGGAAGGTGTGTTTCATAACCTGGTTATTGCGCAGATAAAAAAAGACTATGCAGGCCAGGGACAAAAAGTTATGAATGCCATGTGGGGTGCGGGGCAGATGATGTTTAATAAAATTTTAGTGGTAGCTGACGAAGGCGTGAAGATCCAGGATTACGAAGCATTGGCTAAATACGCTTTCAAAAATTTAGATCCTGCTACTGATATTTATTTTTCTCAAGGGCCGATGGATGTATTGGATCATAGTTGCAGCAAAATGGGTTTTGGCGGTAAGATGTGTATTGATGGAACAGCAAAGTTTGAGGAGGAAAAGGAGGAGGGTTTGGAGTCTGGAGTTTGGGGTTTGGGGTTGAATACTTTGGTTATAACTCAACGATTTTCAGAGGTTCATATTGTAAATGCATCATTGCTGGAAAAGGAGATTCCTGTTTTAATTCTATCGGTAAAAAAGTCGAGAAGAGGACATATAAATGAATTGCATCAGCAGATTTGCGAGTTGAAAGAACTGGAAGGAGTGAAGATGATCTTGTATGTAGAACATACAGTTGATGCAAATGATCTAACAGTTGCACTCTGGCGTTTCTGCAACAACCTTGACCCTAAAAGAGACAGCTACCTCTATAAACCCCAAAATTCAAACTCCAGACTCCAAACTCCTAACCTGTCTTCCTGCATGGGTTTAGATGGAACTATAAAGACTAAGGAGCTTGATAATTTTCAACGTGACTGGCCAAATATTATCGTGATGAATGATGAAACAATTAAAGCGGTGGATGAAAAATGGAGTCGGCTTGGTGTTGGCGAATTTCTGCCTTCTCCCTCACTAAAATTTAAAGGGCAGATGTATGGCGAAGAGGCGGTAGCTTCTTAACTTTATTGTTCAATAAAGCTTTGCAATGAACCACGAGTTTGTAACTGTATATGGTAAGGCAATCATCGAAAAGGATAAACTTTTTATCAGGTCATTGGATGTGCCTTTTAGTAAAACTGCATTTTCGCAAATAGCTTACGAACTGTTCTTTGTAGTTGTATTTGCGTTGCAATTCTTTAAAGAGCACGGACCTATGGTTTATGTAAGCCTCTTAGCATGGGGAGTAGTCTTTGCTTTTAGGCTGCCTGCTATCTATGATGTTCTTTTTAAAAGAAGCTATGCCAGCAGGATTGCTTTGAACAAAATCAAATCGATGGAAATTGAAGAGGACACTCATGGCCTTCAAATATTTATTATTTTAAACCTGCAAAATAACAGGTATCGAAAAATTCCGTTTAGAAAGCTGGAAAATCAATATGAACCATTTACAGAAGTAATCTCCCATCACCTTACTTCGTTCCAGTTGGCTTAAACAACGTGGCTTTTATGTACTGACATGTTATAACTGTTAAAAAATCTTTGGTCTTCTTCACAATCAATTTCAATTGTATATTGCTCTTATGAAAAAATCGTTGTGGTTAACATTTTTATTGGCTTCAGTGGGATTAGGGGCTTGCAGCCAGAAAACTAAAACAAAAGAATCCGTATCAGACAATACATTGCTTTGGCGCATCTCTGGTAAAGACCTGTCAAAGCCTTCTTACTTATTTGGTACAATGCATATGCTTTGCGCAGATGATATCGTATTAAGCGATAGCTTGAAAAAAGCAATTGAAGGCTCAGACAATGTTTACCTGGAGCTGGAAATGGACAACTTATTTGAAATGATGGGAGCCATGCAGCACATGAATATGAAGGGCGATACAACGCTGATGGACTTGCTGTCAAAAGAAGAATACAAAAAGGTGAAACTGTATTTTGAAGAAAATAGTGCCATGTTACCTTTTTCTATGCTGCAATCTTTTAAGCCCATGCTTGCTGCTTCGCTGATTGCTGAACAGCAAACAAAAAATACGTCCTGCGATAAGATGGTGGCAATGGAGCAATTGAT
>JAQBNG010000242.1 GCA_028288675.1 Flavisolibacter sp.
TTAACGCTGGAAGAAAAAGTAGCGCAGATGCTTAATGCTGCACCAGCTATTAATCGCTTAGATATCCCAGCTTATGATTGGTGGAATGAAGTGTTGCACGGGGTTGCGAGAACGCCTTATAAAGTCACCGTTTACCCGCAGGCCATTGCAATGGCGGCTACGTTTGATACAACATCACTGAAACAAATGGCAGATTACTCCGCGTTGGAAGGGAGGGCCATTTATAACAAAGCGGTTCAGGATGGGAAGAGAGGACAACGGTATTTAGGCCTTACTTATTGGACACCCAATATCAATATTTTTCGTGATCCACGGTGGGGCCGTGGACAGGAAACCTACGGTGAAGATCCTTTTCTTACAGCGATGTTGGGAAAGGCTTTCGTTCGCGGTTTACAAGGCGATGATCCAAAGTATTTGAAAGCCGCCGCCTGCGCAAAACACTATGCAGTGCATAGCGGACCCGAACCTTCGAGGCATGTATTTAATGCAGTTCCAACAGCCTATGATTTATGGAATACCTACCTGCCGGCTTTTAAAGAATTGGTAGATGCAAATGTTGCCGGTGTAATGTGTGCCTACAATGCCTTTAAAGGGCAACCTTGTTGCGGCAGCGATCAATTGATGGTTGATATTCTTCGTAAGCAGTGGAAGTTTAGTGGTTATGTAACATCAGATTGCTGGGCGATTGATGACTTTTTTAAGAACCATAAAACACATCCGGATGCAGCAAGCGCTTCAGCTGATGCCGTACTGCACGGAACCGATATTGACTGCGGCACTGATGCTTATAAATCGTTGGTGCAGGCTGTTCAGCAGGGAAAGATCACCGAAAAGCAAATAGATGTTTCCGTCCGGCGTTTGTTTATGATCCGCTTTCGGCTTGGCATGTTCGACCCTGCTTCAATGGTGAAATGGGCGCAGACACCAGCGGCTGTTTTGGAAAGTTCAGAGCATAAAGCACATTCACTAAAAATGGCACGGCAATCCATTGTTCTTTTAAAGAATGAAAGCAATACGCTGCCACTTAAAAGGACCATAAAAAAGATTGCCGTGGTTGGACCCAATGCAGATAATGCAATCGCTGTTCTTGGCAATTATAATGGAATTCCATCGGAGATTGTTACGGCCTTGCAAGGCATAAAAAACAAACTCGGTAACAATACTGAAGTCGTGTATGAGAAGGCAGTAAATTTTACCAATGACACCTTACTTCAATACGCCAACATCAATGACCAATATTCCTTTGAGGGTCAAAAAGGATTTGCCGTAGAATACTTCAACAACCGTGAACTAAAAGGCGAAGCAATTGCCAAACGGATGGAAAACATTGTTGATAAAGACTGGCAGGAAGGCCAGATCGTAGTTGACACCTTAAAGGCGTACAATTTTTCTGTTCGGTACAAAACTGATTTCGAAGCAACCTCCACCGGTGATATTACATTTGAATTGGACGCTGATGATGGCTACCGGTTTTTGGTGGATGGCAAAGAAGTCATCAATGCATGGACAAGAAACCGCTGGGGTGCTAGGACGTATAAGCTGGCTACAGAAAAAGATAAAACCTATAGACTGGTTATAGAATACTTCCAGGGCGAAGGAAAGGCCGGTGTTCATTTAAGAGCAGGACATTATGTAAAGACGGATTTTGCTGCACTGGCGAATCGTTTAAAAGATGCGGACGCCATTGTTTTTGTTGGTGGCATTTCACCGCAGTTAGAAGGCGAGGAAATGAGGGTTGATTATCCCGGCTTTAATGGTGGCGACCGCACTTCTATTCTTCTACCGGCAGTTCAAACCGAATTAATGAAAGCACTTAAGTCAACAGGCAAACCACTTGTGTTTGTGATGATGACTGGCAGTGCTATTGCCATTCCCTGGGAAGCTGAAAACGTTCCAGCCATTGTAAATGCATGGTATGGTGGGCAATCGGCAGGAATAGCGATAGCTGATGTTTTATTTGGTGACTATAATCCCGCAGGAAGATTACCGGTAACGTTTTATGCAAGCGATAGGGACCTGCCTGACTTTGATGATTACTCTATGCAAAATCGCACCTACCGCTACTTTAAAGGAAAACCTTTATATGCTTTTGGACATGGTTTGAGTTATACAACATTTGCTTATACCAACCTTGGATGGCCTGCATCATTTGGCAAAAGAAAGAACGCAACAATACGGGTTACTGTCTCCAATACGGGCAATGTAGATGGTGAGGAAGTTGTACAACTCTATGTTGCGGGAACTGCTAAAAATGGCTTGGCACCTATCCGTTCACTAAAAGGTTTTCAACGTATCTTTTTAAAAAGTGGTGAAGCAAAGCAGGTTCAATTCAACCTTACACAGGCAGACCTATCCATACTTGACGACAAGGGCAACCCACAACGATTAAAAGGAAAAGTAATACTGTCAGCAGGCGGTAGCCAGCCAGACATAACAACGTTAAAGAGTAAAAAAAGTACCCAGGCATATTTGAATCTATAACAGCACATCATAATGAAAAGAATTCTGTTTTCCACTACCCTCATCTGTTTGCTTGTTTGCAGCTATGCACAAAAGGCCGGTTACTACACCAATCCTATTCTTGCCGGCTTCTACCCAGACCCAAGCATCTGCCGTGCAGGCGATGATTACTACATTGTCAATTCCTCCTTTGCTTATTATCCCGGCCTTCCGCTTTTTCATAGTAAAGATTTGGTAAGCTGGAAACAAATTGGCCATGCTATGGACAGGCCGGAACAACTGAATACAATAGGTGCCGGCGTATCAAGAGGTTTGTTTGCCCCAGCCATTTCTTATCACAAAGGGATCTTTTATATTGTTTGTACGCTGATTGATAAGGGAGGAAACTTTGTTATTACAGCAACCAACCCTGCAGGGCCATGGAGTAACCCAACATGGTTGAAAGAGGTTGATGGTATTGATCCGTCGCTCTTCTTTGACAACGATGATAAAGCATACATCATTTACAATAGCAACCCGCCGGATAATAAAACCTTATGGGATGGTCACCGTACAATAAGAATGAGAGCTTTTGATTATAAAAGTTTAAAAACTATAGGTGAAGAGAAGCTGGTGATCAATGGCGGTACCGATATAGCTAAAAAGCCGGTATGGATTGAAGGCCCACACATTTACAACATCAATGGCTGGTATTATTTACTATGTGCAGAAGGCGGTACCGGTGGCAATCATTCTGAAGTTGTTTTCAGGAGCAAGAATGTAGAAGGCCCTTATGTTTCGTATGCAGGTAATCCTATTCTTACGCAACGCCATTTAGACCCGAAGAGGCCTGATCCTATTACTACTGTCGGTCATGCCGATATGGTAGAAACACCCGATGGAAAGTGGTATGCGGTGTTCTTAGGTTGCCGGCCGTATGAAGACAATCATTACAACATAGGAAGAGAAACTTTTTTAGCCCCGGTCAGGTGGGAAGCTGGCTGGCCAATTATAACTACAGGTAATGAATTAGTAAAATATAAGTACCCCTTACCAAAGCCAAACATTACTAAAAAGGTGGCGAATTCTTTTAGTGGAAACTTCACATTCAGAGATGAGTTTTCAAATTCGGATTTAAATCATCGCTATACTTTTTTACGTACAGTTACCGATAAATGGTATAGCACTTCAGAAAAAAGAAGTGCACTCAGTCTGAAACTAAGAGCTGAAACGGTAAGTGGTACAGGCAATCCATCGTTTGTTGGTTTTCGTCAGCAACACAATCAATGCGTAGTAACAACGGAAATAGACTTTATCCCAAAAGCAGAAAATGAAAAAGCCGGGTTGATCATCTTTCAAAGCGAACATATGTTCTATTTTCTGTGTAAATCTTTTGCAGGTGGAAAACCGGTTATAGCATTATATAGATCAACTCCCGGCGAAGGCATGGAATTGCTGGAATCGAAACCTTTGTATTCGATAGATCAAAACTTGTATTTGCGCATTGAGGCGAAGAATGCGATTTATACCATGTCTTATTCAACTGATAATAAAAGGTGGATACCCTTGAAGGATGTAGACGGAAAATTTCTTAGCACAAAAACCGCAGGTGGATTTGTAGGAAGCGTGTTTGGGCTATATGCAACTTCGATCGGAAAAGAAAGTAATGCGAAAGCTTATTTCGACTGGTTTCATTACACAGGTGAAGACGACATTTTCAAATAAAGAGGAATATCTTTTTAATGCTTTTGTGCCTGGCATTAATACGACACAGTTCATATAGTATTGGCATCAAAAAAATAATTGCGATGTTATTTACTTCCCTTAAAACGCATTAATTAACTAGGATAAAAAAAGTCAGATTTTTGCCAGTTGAGTTAAAAAGAAAAAGGCCCGCTGAACGGACCTTTTTTATACTATGTGCCCCGGAACGGACTTGAACCGTTACTCGCATTGCTGCAAACAGGATTTTAAGTCCTGCGTGTCTACCAATTCCACCACCAGGGCGAGAGTAGCTTTTATTAAAAACAAAACTACTTCAAAAAAAATTCCTCCTAATAGGAGGAATAACATGAGCGGAAGACCGGGCTCGAACCGGCTACCCCGACCTTGGCAAGGTCGTGCTCTACCAAATGAGCTACTTCCGCAATTATGTTTCTAAGAACTAAAGGGGTGCAAAAATAAGAGTTGAGGCTATTGCAACAAAAAAATTATTTGTATTGTGGTATATAACGGCTGCTTTCCTGTACGGTTACTTCGCCGGGGCCGCTTTTGTCAAACCGTTTTGTATATAAATGTGCACAGGTACCAAAAGAAAATGCGGTAAGACAGGCGATAGATAAATAAAAAATGAATGCGGAAGAGGAAACCCAGTTATGTGTGAAGTCTCTGTCCTGAGATTTTTCCAGTTCTTGCTGATATTCTGCCTGGCGGTAATCCATGTTTTGATTTTGTGGTGCAAAAATAAGGCGAAACAGAATTTATTAAAGGATTAATAAGCAGATTTTTTAGACGTAATAATACTTGTAAAACTTTTTTTCTTTCGGGCAAAATGCTGCCATACAATATTACCGTTATATACACCCGAAAGTTTGTATAGCTTTTTTATACTGTTGACCTTCCATCTCTTATTGCCAAAAAAGATCCAGTAACAAAATGCAAGATGCGCTTCTGCAATAGATAAAAAATAACCGGCATCACCTGATAATAATCCTTTGAAAGCAGAAACCTGGTCAAGTGCCAGCCTGTAAGGAATCTTCCACCACTTTTCGGTCCAGGGTAAATTTTTTGCCAGCATAATCTGGTTGTTGCGAAAATTGAGATATGTCTTTTTAGAATTCCCTCTGGGTAATGTACCACCACCTATGTGATAAACGACAGAATCAGGACAGCAAAAAACTTTGTAGCCGCTCAACTGCGCCCGCCAGCAAAGGTCAATTTCTTCCTGGTGTGCAAAAAAGTATTCATCAAAACCATAGAGTTCATGATAAACACTGCTCCTGATAACCATTGCTGCGCCGGATGCCCAAAATAATTCTATTGTAGTATCGTATTGTCCTTTGTCTTCTTCGCAAATATCAAAAATTCGCCCCCTGGCAAAAGGATATCCATACGCATCCAGCCATCCGCCACAGGCACCTGCATATTCAAATAAATTTTTGTTTTTGTAGTCCAGTATTTTAGGCTGGCAGGCAGCATTTTTTTTATCCTTATCCAACAAAGCAATAATGGGTTGCAACCAATCAGTTGTTACTTCCACATCGGAGTTGAGCAAAACATAGTAATCCGCTTTCACCTGTTTTAAAGCTTCATTGTAACCTTTGGCAAAACCATGATTTTTGTGAAGAGACAGCACTTCTACCTGTGAGAAATTGGTTTGCAGGTACGCCACCGAACCATCAGTAGAAGCATTATCGGCTACCACTACTTTTAACTTAGGATACGAAGTATTGAGTACAGAAGGAAGAAATTGCCGGAGGTAGTGTTTTCCGTTCCAGTTTAAAATAACGATAGCAACAGAAGGAGCTTGCAAGAAATAATTTTTTGTGCGAAGTTAGCCGTAAGAGGTGACGGGGTTTATAGAAATTTGTTGTCATCATGTACCTCGTGACTGTACTTTGTTCTTACCACTTTGTAATTATATTCGTTCATGTTTCAGCAACTTTTGAACTGGCGTACCTTATTGGCCTTTCTTGCAATTTTAATTGTTAGCGGTACTGTGTGGTACTCTTCTTACCTGGCCCAAAAAATTGAAAAGGAAGAAAGGCAAAAAGTTGAGTTGTGGGTACAGGCGGGCATTTCTATTTCCGACCCTTTAAATACGTATGATACAAGGTTGCCGCTTCTGGTCGCGCAGCAAAACGATATACCAATTATAGCTACAACTGAGCGGGATAGCATTATGGAATCCGTTAATCTTGACTCCGCTGAGATCGCTGATGCCTGGGCTGCAGGTGATTCGGCAAAGGATTTAAATAAGAACTCTTACCTGCTCAAAAAATTACAGCAATTCCAGTCTAACAAAACCTTTATCGAAGTTCCGGTAAATATTCTCGACTCTACGCAGCGCAACAGGTATTATTATGGCGAGTCGCAATTACTGAAAGAAGTACGCTATTATCCCCTGGTGCAATTGCTGATCGTAGGTCTGTTTATATTTATTACGATACAAGCTATCCGTGTTTCTTTCCGATCTACCCAAAATGGCGTTTGGGCCGGCATGGCAAAAGAAACAGCACACCAGTTAGGAACCCCGGTTTCTTCTTTGGAAGGCTGGGTAGAAATTCTAAAAGAAACACATAGCAAAGAAGATTTTGTATACGAGATAGAAAAAGATGTTACCCGTTTGCGACTAGTTTCGGACCGCTTTGGAAAAATAGGCAGCAAGCCGCAATTAGAGGAAAAGAATATAGTACTACAGGTACAGGAGATGATGGAATATGTTCAGAAGCGGGCAGGCGGCAGGGTATCATTTGACATGAATGCTCATGAACAAAACATTATTGCTAAAATTTCGGCACCATTGTTCGATTGGGTTATTGAGAATTTATTGAAGAATGCACTGGACGCTATGGAAGGAAAGGGGAAAATAACGATTGATATTTCTAACCAGGAAAGCACTATTATGATTGATGTTGCCGACACGGGTAAAGGTATAAGCCGGCAAAACATTGCCAAAGTTTTCAAGCCCGGTTTTACTACAAAAAAAAGAGGATGGGGGCTTGGTCTAAGCTTATCAAAGCGTATCATTGACCAGTATCATCAGGGCTCGTTAACGGTAAAACATTCTGAGTTGGGGAAGGGAACAACTTTCAGAATTATTTTGAAAAAATAGATACATTTGCGGCCTTCTTAGAACTATAGTTATCTATATTTTAATCTTTGAAGTTAAGATTGTACACCTCAAATTTCTTTGCCCAGGTGTTGAAATTGGTAGACAAGCCACCTTGAGGTGGTGGTGCTGGAAACGGCGTGCTGGTTCGAATCCAGTCCTGGGCAAGAAAAACCTTGCAGCAATGCAGGGTTTTTTCCGTTTAAAGCCTTGCCTACACTCATTTTCATCGTTTCCCCTCTTTTGCGAGACTGTTCATTTTTGTTCATGTTTACCCCCCTTTACTCACAGGAAATATGAGATATGTATGAGTAACTCATTTACTCATACCAGACCGCCGTAGTTCCCACAACAAACCCAAGTAATTACACGGCATGAAAAAAATAGTTCTGCAAAAGTTTTGAATTTGAGTTCCAGTTTAAGATTATTGAACAGATACCCACACAAGCAATCACAAATGAACATCTCTATAAAGATTACAGA
>JAQBNG010000003.1 GCA_028288675.1 Flavisolibacter sp.
CGCAAATGTATCGCAGCTCTTTCCTTTCACCCATTGTCCGTTTCGTTCTAATTGAAACTCTCTTTCGCTTAGATCATTGTGCAAACAATAGCCGGCAACATAGTTCATGGCATCCTGCTCCTCCACATAAGATGCCTTCTTGCTTATCACTACTGCCAGTTCCACTTCCCAATCTGTTTTCTTTGAAGCCTTGGGAATGATAACATTATCAAAAGGACCAATTAAAGCAGTGGTTGATTTAAAAAAAATGATAGGCTCTGTGGGAATAGCGGCTCCTGTTTCTTTGGCATGATCGGCATAATTTAAACCAATACAAATGATTTTCGATGGCCTTGCCACCGGGCTTCCAAGACGTATGCTTTTATCAAGCTTAGGCAGTTTGTCCTTGTTTGATTCCACAAACTTCTGCAGCCTGTCTAATCCTTCATTCTCAAAAAATTGTTCGTTATAATCTTCACCAAAAGAAGATGCATCATAGTAGTCCTCATTTATAATTACACCTGCCCTTTCTTTATTTAGTTCGCCATGTCTTAAAAGCTTCATAATAATGTTTATTTTTTTTGCTCCCTTTTAGGGGCTGGGTTCAGTTATTCAATTTTATAAAACCACCGTCAATCGGGTAATCGCAACCAGTGATAAAAGAGGCTTCATCAGAACATAGGTATAAAATAAGGTATGCTATTTCTTCCGGCTTAGCCATACGGCCAATAGGTTGCGATCTTGAAAGTTTTTCGTACATCTCCTGTTCTTTACCAGGGTAATTTTTGGCGATAAACCCATCAACAAAAGGTGTGTGCACCCGTGCCGGAGAAATACAGTTACAACGGATGCCTGCATGAATATAATCTCTTGCCACCGACAAGGTCATTGCATAAACGGCGCCTTTACTCATAGAATAAGCAAAGCGGTCGGCCAGGCCAACATTGTTGGCAATGGAGGCAAGATTTAAAATGACACCTGAACTATTTTGCTTCATTATTGAAACGGCAGCCTGCAAACAATTATAAACCCCTTTTACATTTACATTATATAAACGATCAAAATCGGCTTCTGCGGTATTCTCTACATTTCCAACATGGGACACGCCGGCACTGTTTACTAAAATATCTACACGTCCAATTTTACCAAACAGTTCTTTTATTTCCTGTTGAAGCGTAACATCACAGACCTGCGCAACCGCGGTCCCACCCTGCCCATTTATTTGATCTGCTGTTGCACTAACAGCCTCCCTGTTCAAATCAATTAAATGCACCGTTGCGCCTTGCTTTGCAAATAACAAAGCGACCGCTTTTCCAATGCCACTTCCGGCACCGGTAACCACCGCTATTTTTCCATTTAACCGAAACATGAATTTGCGCTAAGCATTTTTAATTAAAAATTATTTATCATCGTTTCCGCTATGTTGCTTTAAGATGTTCTTCATACTGCTGTAGTAATACCGGAGCGTTGTTTAGATTCATAGCCAGGAAATATTTTTTGCCCGTAATTCCCTTTGGGTTTATATCCTTTAAGTCCAAAATAAAGAACAAACAAAAAACAGATCAATGGAATAATATAGCCTGTTTGAATATCACTGCTTGCATCACTTATCAAACCATACAGACGCGGTAAAATGGCGCCTCCTACAATTGACATAATAATTAAACTGCTGCCATATTCAGTATCGGCGCCCAGGCCTTTTATGCCTAAAGAGAATATCGTAGGAAACATGATAGACATGAAAAAACAAATACCAATTACTGTGTAAACGGTAATGATTCCATGCGCCGCCATTGCAACTATGCATAGCAGTACATTGATGAATGCATAGATTGCCAGCAGCCGTTGAGGAGCGATAAACTGCATTAAAAACGTACCTGAAAAACGTCCGATCAAGAACGCAAGACCACAGGCGCCCAGGTAATCAGCGGCTTTAATTTCACCGATGCCGGCTGATTTGGTAGCATATAAAATAAACAAACTGAAAACAGAAACCTGGGCGCCTATGTAAAAAAATTGTGCAATCACAGCCCATGTAAGATGCCTGTGCTTAAAGGCATGAAATATACTTTTGCTTCTATTTTTAGTTTCAGTATTTTGAATTTTGGGAAGTTTAGTGAAAGCAAAAACTACGGCTATTAGCACCAACACAGCTCCTAATATTAAGTAGGGCGTCTTTACAGAAGAAGCTTCTGTAGCCAGGGCTATCTTCTTTGCCTGTTCACTCATTACATTTAATTCAGCGTCTGTATAACCTTTTGTGAAGATGACCCTTGCACCGATAACCGGCGCGAGAAATGCCGCCAGCCCATTGAAGGATTGCGCAAGATTCAAGCGTTGTGTAGATGTTTCAGGAGCGCCCAAACTTGCCGCATACGGGTTGGCCGCTGTTTCTAAAATAGTTAGCCCGCAGGCGATAACGAACAGGGCAAATAAAAAGAAAGAATAAGACTGTGTATTAGCGGCCGGGATAAATAAAAAACATCCAACAGCAAAAAAAAGAAGCCCTGTGATAATGCCGGATTTATAGCCAAACCGTTTCATAATAAAACCTGCCGGAAGTGCCATAAGAAAATAGGCTATGAAAACCGCAGAGTCTACCAAAGTAGATTGCGTAGTAGTTAGCGTAAATGATTTCTTTAAATGCGGTATCAAGATCGGGTCAAGGTTATGAGCAAACCCCCATAAAAAGAATAAAGAAGTAATCAGTATAAATGGTAAGAGATAACTACGTCTATTCATACAACCAGATGTGACAATCAAATTAATAAAACTATTTTCAACTTTAATTACTGGTATTAGATCATTACACCTGGAAGTAAAAAGCGAACAAGAGAAAATAATTTTCCCCGTGTTCGCTATATATCTAACAGATATAAATAATCACTACTTCGCAAATTCATCGGCAAGACTATTCATCTCTTGATTACCAATCTTTTTTCCTGATGCAATGACAACTTTGTATTTAAATGTAACAGAATCGGCAGGCTTTAAAGTAAAATTCAATTCCTCTTTTCCGTTGCTGAAAACTTTTCTTCCCAATGGATTGAGTGCAAACAAACCATAACCCCGTGCATGCCAGTAAGCCGGGTAACCTACGTTAGTTGGATGATCAATAATTCCGATAGTAATTTCCTTGCTTTCTTTTTTTCCCTGCAACATTGCCCATCGTCCTTTTGTGCTCCACACGGAGTCGCCCCTCACTCCTTCGCTGGTACTATACATTCCTGTCACCCCCTGGTTGTTCGCCGATTTGGGCACGGATGTTTTATTGCCATGCACATCTGTAAAAACATCTTCCTGTGTAGAAGGCATTTCCAGTTCCCTTGCTACCCTTATGGCAAAGAAGCCGTCTTTTACATCTTTAAAAACCACGTTCTCTTTGTTAGCGGTTAATGCAGATGTCCTTTCAATAAAAAATTGATTGTCTTTAACGGAAAATAAAAAAGTAGTTCGCTCTTTCATCAACACATGTCCATCGGGATGCAGCCAATTGGCGGTAACAATAAGTGTGGCATTATTTTCTTCTGCTTTTTTATCCACCAATGCTTCATGACGAATGGTACCATATAAATTCCTTTTAGCCGGTTCTATCGCTGTAGAATTATTCCAGAAATCAAGCCCGTTTACTGATTCATAATTCATCCATAAGCCATTATGATGCGGATGATCGGTACGTTCGCCGGGGCGTGGATCAATAGGCCATCCACGTGTAACAGTTATGCCGTCAACCGTATTTAATGGAAACAAAAAGGGCTTGCGAACTGAATCATCAAACCTGTACGCAGTCATAAGCTTTCCGTTGTATAAAACATCAATTTTTCTTTGCTCGCCCTTTTCGATGATCTCAAACCCTTTTGATGTTTGCGTAAAGCCAACCACACTTAGAAAGAGACAAAAAAGAAGAAGTAGATTTTTCATATTTAGTATTTAAACACCTTTCCGTTCACCATTACCTGCTGTGTTTTTTCATCAAAGGTTGCTTTGCCGCCGGTATGTGCTGCTGCAGTGGTCATAATGCAGGCGATAGAATGATTGTAGCCTGCTTCCACCGGTGCATTAGGTGTTTTGCGGCTGCGTACGCATTCCATCCAGTTACGTACATGAGCGCTGGTCAGTGAATCGCCACCTGTATTTGCTGATGCGATCACTTCTGTTTTTTCTTTTACCAGGTCAAGTTCGGGCAAGAGGTTAAGCGGCATCTTCATCGCATCGGCATGATTCTTCCGCAGCCCTCCTTTCGGTGACACTTTATTGGTGATAAGATTCAGTTCGCCGCCATTGGAGTAATATAATTCAGCAGGGTTTTCATCCCCGTTATGCATACGCGACATGAACGTGACCTGGAAGCCGGTTGATGCATCTGCAGCCGGACCATAATCAAAAACGGCTGTAATAGTATCCCAGTTTTTTCGTCCATCCTTCCACATATAAATGCCCCCATTAGCCGTTACACTTCTTGGATAACCCATGCCTGAGAACCAATGCACGGTATCTATCTGGTGACTCATCCACTGTCCGGGTAAGCCTGATGAATAAGGCCAGAATAAGCGGTACTCTAAGTACTTTCTCGGGTCCCATTTTTCGGCAGGACGGTTCATTAAATAACGCTTCCAGTCTGTATCTTCTTCCCTTATTTTATCTACCAATGCCGGTCTTCTCCAGCGGCCCGGCTGGTTCACATTCCACGTTAGTTCTACCATTGTTATTGGCCCAAACTTTCCACCTTGAATAAAATCGGCAGCGGCTTTATAATTAGGCCCACTTCTTCGCTGCGAACCTATTTGCACAATATGTTTTGATGCCTTTACTGCTTTCAAAGCCGCGTTAGCATCATCCATTGTTTCGGCAAAAGGCTTTTCTACATACGCATCACAGCCGGCTTTCATTGCCTCTACCGTATGCAACGCATGCTGAAAATCGGCAGTGCTGATAAAGACTGCGTCCGCTAACTTTTTATCATACAATTCTTCGTTATTGCGGCAGGCAACAACATCATGCCCCATCTTTTCTTTCCATGCGGCAGCGCCTTCTTCACGGCGTTGTTTCCAAATGTCAGATACGGCTACCACGTCGAAATTCAGTTCTTTGTAATGGTTCATAAAAGAAGGCATGTGCGAACTGCGGTGGCGGTCAGAATAACCCACAACACCCACTCTTACCCTATCATTTGAACCAATGATGCGGCCATAACTTGCGGCACTGAAACCCATAGCACCGAGGTAAAGTCCGGCAGATGCTTTAGATGATTGTTTGATAAAATTCCTGCGTGAAGGCATAAAGAAAAATTATGAGTTATGAATGTTGAATAAGACGCGATTGATTTCAAGAACGACCAACTGCTAACCGTTATCTACTTAAGCTCTTGTATTTTGATACTTCTGAACGACACAGCATTGCCATGATCCTGCAATAAAATATGGCCTTTTGGCGCCATACCAAACGCTGGCCATTGCGCATATTTACTTCTTGCTACCAAAGCCTGGTAATAGGGAACGCCTCTTTGAAATTCCAGGATCTTCCAACCGTTTAAATAGTGCTCAATGCGATTGTCGGGATAAACAATCACTATCCCGCGGTTCCATTCGCCAATAGGTTTCCTTGCTCTTTTCTCTGGCAATGATGGTATCAAGTCGTATAAAGAACCCAGCGTTCTGTTACCAACAACACCCAGCTTTGCATCGGGATGCTTTTCATCGTCTAAAATCTGATATTCCAATCCAATGGCAGAACCGCTGTTCGCTTCTTTTTCTGTAACAAAATATTTAACGCCACTGTTGGCCCCTTCGGTAAGTTTAAAATCAAACTGCAGAATGAAAGCACCATATTCTCCTGTAGTTACAATATCGCCACCATTGGTTGACTCTGCACCCGATGATGCCATCACGTTCAATGTACCCTCTTTAATTAACCAACCCTTTTGCGGAAAAGCATCCTTATAAGCGCCACGCCATCCGGTAGTTGTTTTAGCGTCCCACAAAAGTGATACACCGTTCTTTTTTTCCGCATCGGAAACATTGTTTGGGATAAGATTGACAACAAAAATATTATTGTAAGCAGATGGTTTCAGGTTCTCTGTCTGTATGCGCAGGTTACGCCAGCGTATCTGGCGGCCTTCGTCTTCTTTTTTACCAATAGCATGAACCTGTAAGGCGATAAAACCTTTTGGAGTCATATCATCAATCACAAAACCAGTAGCCATACCATTCACCCAGGTACGTAAATTATTTCCAATACATTCAATCTTTACCTTGTTCCATTGGCTTTGCCTGAAAGCTGTTTTAGCAGTGGGGTTAACATCCATTGTGTAAAGCCAGTCACGCCGTGCTTCATCATAAATACCACCGGTCCAGCCACGTTTTGACGGATCAATTTCAAACTGGTAACCATGTACCCTGCCCGCCTTAAAATCCGGCTTACTTTCGCTACGGAACTGCACACCGGAGTTCATGGTGCTGTCAACTTTATAGTCAAACTCCAGTACAAAATCACCATAATCTTTGTCGGTTGCCAGGAATGAATTGGGTTCGCCAAAGACAGTAGTACCTACGATCTCATCGTTCTCTATTGTATATTTCGCTTTACCATTTAACTGCTTCCAACCTGCGAGGTCTTTACCGTTGAATAAAGGTTTCCAGGCGTTTTGCGATGAGGCTATCATGCTGGATAAGATAGTAATAAGGAGGAGAAAGTTTTTATTCATATAGTGTAAGCATTACTAAAACGGGTTTAAGTTACTCAATTTCATTACATCAAAAATTTTAGAAAGTCCCTTCCCAAACAATTTGTTTTTATATTCATCTTTCATAAAAAAAATAGCCCTGTATGAACCGTCGTTTTTTTCTTCACAATACCGCACTTACTGTCATTGGCTCTGGCCTTGTTGCAGCTGTTCCAATGGAAGTTTTAGCCACCATCCGCAAAAGGGTTTCGCCTTCAGAAGTTATTCGTGTAGGGCTTATCGGCTGCAAGGGCCAGGGCTGGAGTAACATCACTTCCATGCTAAAAATTTCAGAAGTGCAATGCGTGGCGCTGTGCGATATTGACCAGACCATACTGCAAGGCCGCAAATCCGATCTTCAAAAGATCAACAATAACCCGACACTTTATACTGACTACAGAAAACTGCTGGAGAACAAAGACATTGATGTTGTAATTGTGGCTACTCCAGACCATTGGCATTGTTTACAAATGACAGACGCAGTAGCAGCAGGCAAAGATGTTTTTGTTGAAAAGCCCGCAGCCAATTCTATATACGAAGCGCAATTGATGGTAGCAGCTGCAGGGCGATATAATAAGATTGTACAGGTAGCACAATGGCAACGCAGTCAGCAACATTTTAAAGATGCCATCGCCTTTGTACATTCCGGTAAACTTGGAAAAGTTTCTTCTACAAAAGCATGGATGTACCGTGGCGGCACAACACCTTTGCCGGTTGTGCCTAACGAACCTGTACCCACCGGTGTCGACTACAATATGTGGCTGGGACCCGCCGAAAAAAGGCCATTTAACAAGAACCGCTTTCATTATGAATTCCGCTGGTTTTGGGATTATGCCGGTGGCCTTATGACCGACTGGGGCGTGCATTTAATTGACATGATACTAATGGGTATGAAGGCTGACGTGCCTAAGTCTGTTACTGCCTTAGGTGGCAAATACGTGTTTCCCACGGATGCACGCCAAACACCTGATGTAATGACTGCCCTTTATGATTACGGCGATTTTCAAATGAGTTGGGAACAAAACCTGGCAACGGGAGTTGGCCTTTACGGTATGCAACACGGTATTGCTTTTATTGGCGAGAACGGAACGATGTTGCTTAACCGCAGCGGATGGGAAGTGCGGCCCGATAAAGTAAAAGATTCTCCTAAAATGGAAGCTGTTGCCTGGCAGGCACAAAGCGATCGTGGCTTAGACAAGCATACAGTAAACTTTATTGAAGCAGTGAAAAGCAGGAAGAAGGAAACGCTTAATTGTCCAATTGAAGCCGGCGCAAGGGTGGCTATTAATTCGCACATGGGTAACATAGCATACCGCACCGGTGAAACTATTTTTTGGGATGCCGGCGGTAATAAATTTTTGCAATCAAAGGCAGATGATTTAGTGAAACCGGATTATCACAATGGCTGGAAGATGCCGAAGATGTAAATGCATTTTGTAGCCGGCAGAACGTGGTGCTATTTATCGTCTGTTGCACAGTGTATGCTGAGGCTACCGAAGTACACTCTTGTACGGTTTGTAGTTCTGTTGAGCCAAAACTCTTGTTCCAATTTGTATTGATTATAAGCTAAGTTGGAAAAAGAACAAATATGTATTGTAACTGTTGACGTTCATGCTATGGAGACACACCCAAACATTTGTGAGAGTTGCAAAACAAGACCTGTGGAACTATTGGAGCAGCCTGACAAAGGACTGCAGCCCTACCGTTTATGCACCCAATGTCACAACCGATTAATTAATTATGCCCTTCGTCCTTTGGAATTTTTCAACCTTGCTACGATTCATGGATACGGCTACTATTTACATGATGACCTCTATGAGTATAACACAGGCAAAGCCACACAGCCCGAATTAGACGTAGAAGAACCGGAGGATTTCCCCTTTCCCGATTTGCAGGCAATTAAGGCAGAGCCCGAAAAATTAATTGACTATGCTTGTGTTCAATATTACACTAGTGATGAAGTGATAGAGTTATTGAAACAATCTGACAAGACCGCTGTTTTAGAATACATGCGTTTCGAAGTTGACTATAACAGGTCGATCAACTACAAGGCATATGAAATTGCAGCCAAAGTTCTTGGTTCATATGCCGAAGGTTGGGTACAGCAACAGTGGAATGAACGGAAGGAAAATGAGCTTTTGATTTTTACACCTGCTTTAGCCGCATGCCTTCCCTTTCATGACGCCTTTGAGATTGTAATAAATGAGGTAGAACAATCGGACGATAAGTCAATTACTTACAACAGTTATGCTTTGCTCTATTTTCAAAGCAGCAGAACACTCCTGTGGATTGAAAAAGTTAAAGACCGAATAAAAAATGTTTCTTCCACTTGGGGCGTTTTGGCTGCCGCTTCCAAGTTTGATTGGCAGACAGCAAAGAAGTGGCTAGACGATGGCAGACCATTAAGTTTGATTGCTCTTGACGCTTTAATTTACTGCACAACTATAGGTGAACGACTTAATCAACCTCTTTCGCTTAGAGAACATCCCCAAACGCTAATTGATGCAGCAAGACCTGAAGATATAGCAAACACATTGACAGCATACCTTGAAAAGGATCGTGTGCCGCGAACAAAAGGTGCTGTCAGACAAATCACCAATAACTTGTATGCAACAGATCTATAGTGTCACAGAAGCATGAACCGCCAACATAGTGTTTATGAAATAGTGGATTGATTACAAATGTCCAACCAGGTATCTTTATTGGACATCAGCAAGTAAGTGAAGCGATAATGCATCCCGGATAATAATTGTAAAAGGATACGGAGTACCCGCAGGCGACGTCAGCATCATATCCGCGGTTCTAACCTGGTTGTTCTTCTCTTTCATTTAATTCTTTTAAAAAGTAGGTTTCATGTATAATAGCAGACATATTGCTGCAAACAGATCTGGATAGCTTCTACAAAAAATCATCACGAATTCTATTCCTAAATCATGGATAAGGGCAACCTTGTTAACACGGTAAAAAATATCTGTGTTGATGAGATGTAACAGGCAGATAATTTGTGAGCATACTTCCTACTAAATATTGATGTATGGAAACACAACAAATGCCCAAAGAAATGCCGCCGCAGCACCAGGACCAACAACCCGGAATTGAACAGCAAATGAATCCTCGTCCTATCTATGATGATGAACAACCGGGTTATGGACGATTGAAAGATAAGGTAGCTATCATTACAGGTGGTGATAGCGGAATAGGCCGGGCTGTTGCCATAGCGTATGCAAAAGAAGGCGCAGAGATTGTTATTGTCTATCTGAATGAACACCAGGATGCTGAAGAAACAAAAAAAGCCTGTGCAAAGTATGGCAAGCAGGCGCTTTTACTGCCACTGGATGTAAGCAAGGAAGAAAACTGTAAACGCATTGTTGATGAAACAATGAACAGTTTTGGAAAGATTGATATTGTTATAAACAATGCCGCCATCCAGTTCAAACACACAAGTGTAGAAGATATCCCAAGTGAGGAATGGGAACAAACATTCCGGACAAACATCTTCGCGCAGTTTTACCTGACAAAATATGCCATGCCGCATTTAAAAGAAGGAAGCAGTATCATCAATACGGCTTCTGTAAATGCATACAAAGGCAACCAGGAACTAATGGATTACTCAGCTACCAAAGGTGCTATTGTTGCTTTTACCCGTAGCGTGGCGCAAGCAGTTGCGAAAAAAGGGATCCGTGTAAATGCAGTAGCTCCCGGTCCTGTTTGGACGCCATTGATCCCGGCTTCTTTTCCCGATGAAGAAGTGAAAGAATTTGGAAAAGATGTGCCGCTTGGACGTGCTGCACAACCGGTAGAAATTGCACCCAGCTATGTGTTTCTTGCTGTGAACAGGGAAAGCAGCTACTTCACCGGCCAGGTGCTTCACCCAAATGGTGGCAGCATTGTGAATGCGTAAAGTGATATGGTACTTTAATCTGGGTAACCATAAATAGACCCGCAAAAGAATTGGTATGTGGAGAATACTTTCGGCTTTCCTTTTTTTAGTGAACTCTTGTGATAGTAAAAAAGAACCTGAAACGGTAGTGGGTCCAAAAGGAGAAATTTTTATAAGAAGGGTTGTTGCAGATCAATTGAGCGATCCATGGGAGATTAAGTATGGACCTGATAATTACCTGTGGGTCACCGAAGCCAAAGGCTATAGGGTAAGTAGAATTAATCCTTCGGATGGAAAACGAAAAGTTTTGCTTGATCTGAACAATGCAAAAAATTTTACAAGGTATGACCAGGAAAAAGGGGATAAAGAAAAGAAAAAACCGTGGCCCCAGGGTGGTTTAATGGGCCTCGACATACACCCGCAATTGCTCAATCGCAAGCCTTATGTCTATCTCTCCTATGTTTACAATTTTAAAGGGGCCAAGGTAGATGGTAAAGGCTGTGAAGACAAGTTTGGCGGCTGCTTTTTTACCACAAGAATTGTAAGGTATAGTTACGATGCAAAAGGCGATACACTTGTTGATCCGCAAGTTTTGTGTGATACGGTGCCTGGCAGCAGTGATCATAACGGGGGCCGTTTATTGGTTGCCCCTGTAGCAGATCGTTATTATGTATTTTATGCGATTGGTGAAATGGGTTCAGGCCAGTTTGATAATGGTGGCCGTCCAAATCATGCACAGGATATTAATTTTTACGAGGGAAAAATATTGCGTTTCAATACTGAACCTGATAGCGATGCAAATACTTTTGATCAATGGGTACCGAATGACAATCCCTTTAATAATCAAAAACAAAATGCCGTGTGGACTCTTGGTCATCGAAATCCACAGGGGCTTGCATATCATGGAGGAAAAATTTACGCAGCAGAGCATGGACCTTACTCTGATGATGAAGTGAATGTAATTGAAAAAGGAAAGAACTATGGACACCCATTGATTGAAGGATATAGTGATGGAAATTACAACGGCCTTGCAGCCGGGGCCTCAGCTAATAAAGAATTGCCTGGCACCTGGCATACCAGCTATCCTGCCATTGTAAATGAACAGGCCAATTCAGCTGCTATCGGTGCCGATTACCGAAATCCCATCAAAAGTTTTTATCCTACACCAAACAGCACATTGCAGAACGTACTAAGTAAAACAAGAGAAGGAGAAAAGATTGACTGGGTTTCTGAAGCTCCAAGCAGTATCCAGGTTTATTCTTCATCAGCTATACCCGGTTGGCAAAACTCATTGCTATTGCCTACGCTTAAAACAGGACAATTGATACGATTGCAATTAAACAATAAGGGTGATGGTATAACCGGCGATACACTAATGTATTTTAAAGAAGAAGTGGCCCGTTACAGGGATATTGCGCTGGCACCTGATGGCCGGAAAATTTACCTGGCCGTTGATAGTTCTGCCAGGTCATCAGGACCAACAGAGGGTAAACCAAAGAAAAGCTTTTGCAGGGGATGCATTGTTGAATTTAGTTTCAGGCAAGTGCAGTCAAAGCAATAGAAGCCAGAAGAATTTTGCAAGAAAAAAAGCGCAAAGATCGACAACGAAGAATATAATTTGGCTTAGACTGATCATCGTTATGTTTAGCTTTTTTGCTTTGGTTCTTGCTGCATAAAAACACACAAAAGAAATTCGGACATACTAATTAAAAACCCGAAGGATAGGTATCAGGAGGTTCATTACGTACCGGGATCTGAATTGGATGCAAAGCTGAAGTACGGTCTATGTACAGAAATGCATCATACCTTTTTGATATAATGGATGGAACATAATTTCCGGATTCTGCAGATGGGTTATATACAACGCCGATAGCACGATGTCCTACCTGTTTTTGCAATGCAGCAATACCTGAGATTTCACTTGATAATATTAATTTATTGTTTGCACCAATGCTATGCAGATAACCTTCCCAACTGTTTAACGGAGCAGCAGGCACAGGCATTTGCTGTATAGTACCACCCCATTGTGATGAGGCAATCACTGATCCCTCGTAAGATCCGAAGCCAACGGCAAAAACGTTTTGCTGGCCAAATTCTTCCCTGGCAAGCTGGCCAAGATTTACCGTTCCCTGCGCTGCCATATCTGTATACCTGGCATCGCCCACATGTGTATTATGTGCCCACACAATTATTTTTGAGTTAGGTCCAAGGTGTTCAACAAGTCGTTTTAAAGTCTGCTGCATATGCCTGTCCCTGATGTTCCAGGAATCCTCGTAACTGCTTACCGAAGTGCGGTAATACGCTTCACCATTTAAAGCGACAAGTGCATTTTGCTGCATCACAAAATGCACTTCGTTTGTTGCAGTAGCATTACCGGTTGTTTGCAGTATCGCATTCCAAAGGTTAGTGGTTTGGGTTCTGCAATTTGCAGAAGCGTTGGCAACAGCATAACCATATTCCTGTGGGTCTGCGCTGTAAGGTCTAAAACACGTTTCTACTTGTCGTGCAGCATCTATGGCCTGCTGGTTTCCGCCCTGCAGGTAGGGCATTAGTTCCTGTGTAGATTCCCAAAGGCAATAAACGTCAAGGCCATAAAAGCCCACACGTTGTTGTTGCGATCTGTTTTGGTTAAAGCGATTCATCCATGTTGCGAGTGAGGCAACTTCGTAGTTGCCCCACATCCATGTTGGCCAGCGATCATATTGAGTAAGAACTTTAACTGCTTCGATACTGTCTTTTGCAGGTCCTTTAATGAAATTGTTCAACCGGTAGGAGTCAGCCCATTCACCTTCTACTGCTATTGCTGAAAAACCTTTTTCCTGCATCAGTCTCTTGGAAATTTCTGCCCGCCATTGATAGTATTCAGATGTACCGTGAGATGCTTCTCCCAGTAATACTATTCTTGCATCGCCGATCTGTTGAAGCAAAGGGTCAAGATCAGCATTACTGTTGAGCGGATGAGTAGTAATCGTTTCCTTAATAAGGGGTGAACTATTTTCTTTTTTGCAGGAGGCTGCAAGAAGCGTTATTAACACGATCAACCACACTTTTCCTTTCACACTTTTCATAACAGCTACTTTTTTAATTGACAAAACGTTTTAATTACTCAAGCGTTTTATAAATCAAATTCAATTCCAAGACAGCTATAGTCAGGCACGAATACAAAAAAATTTTCTTTAGAAGAAAGGGATTGAACTAATGCATTTATTTCAACAACACATTAATTCACGGCTTGCTTTGCTAATCCTGTTTTTGTAATACAAGTCGACTCCTGGTAGGATTCATAATCAGTATTTACTTCCCATAGATTATTTGCTTTGTTATCAGCAATATTCTCACTGGCGAGGATGCCCATCAAAATAGAGTGATCCTGGTTGTTGTATTTAAAAGAACCATATCGTCCGATAACCTGCAGGTTTTGTACTGCATCCAGCCATAGTTGAATGAGATCGAGATTTTCTTTGTAGCCTTTTTGATAGACCGGGTAACATTTGGGAATGCGATAGACAGCACCATCAAGAATTGCACGATCACCAATGAGACCCGTTTTTTGAATGTCTTTCTTCGCTAAGTCAATTAAATGCGCATCGTCTGATTGCCAAAGCTCATCATCTGTGTTACTCCAGAATTCCAAAGCAAGGATAGTTGTATCCGTCTTGCAGATCTGCGGTACCCAATTGCGGAAATTAGTAATGCGGCCTGTCATTAATTCACTAGAATGAACGTATAGCCAGTTATCGGGGAAAATATCTTTGCCAGCAATGTTCAGGTAGACGATTACGGTGTTTCTGAACTTTAGTTTTGTCACCTTTTCTTTAACATTATCCGGTACATTATCCATTGTGTTAACCAGGTGCGTTATAGGCATTGTGCTGATGACGGAATCATACATTTTCTCTTCGCCTGTTGACAGAACAATTCCCTTAGCCTTCCCATCTTCTACGCAGATCTTTTTGATTGGTGTACCAGTAATCACCTGGCCATTGTTTTCTTTGATCTTGTTTGCCATGTTACGATACACCATGCCCGTACCCCCAAGAGGATACGCAAACTCGTCAACCAATGTTTTATGTCCACCACCGCCAAAGAAGGCATTTTTTACGGCTTCATAAAGAGAAAGTTTTTTGATGCGTTGCGCTGCAAAATCAACATCCAGTTCTGTACAGGGAATGCCCCACAATTTCTCCGAATAGGTTTTGAAGAAGATGTTGTACAGCCGGTAGCCAAATCGTTTGGTTACCCACGATTCAAAATCATCACATTGTACACCATTTGTAAAACGTTGCTGTGCATAACTCAGCAAGCAGCGTGTGGTTTCAACAGGGCCGAGGTTAACAAATGCATTAACGGGTTTCAATGGATAGTCGAAATATTTTCCTTTGTAAAAAATGCGTGTCAGCCGGTTAACCATTTCATAGTCTGAACCTACAACATCCAGCCATAGTTCATTTACCCTCCTGTCATTGCTAAAGAAACGATGGGGTCCAATGTCAACTTTATTATCCCATAGCTCAATGGTTTTGCACATGCCGCCAACTTCGGCATCTGCTTCATATACATCAACCGCAAAGCCTTTCTTACTTAACAAATAAGCAGCGGTTAACCCGGCAGGCCCGGCACCCACTATTCCTACACTCTTTTTATCTGCATTCATAAAAGATCAATTCTTTCGCCTATGACTAAGATGAATTGTTACAAGAAAAGGGATCAATAGCAATGAGTGCCGAATGGCAAGCAGATAACGGAGTACAATTGGACTTGCATACACAGACATTGCTGTGTAAAGGATACAAAAAAATGATACCACTAAAATCATGTTGTATTGCTGAGATGTACAGTTGAGCTTTGAACGAAAGCATAATGCAACACAGGAAAGAAATAGAAACAGCCACAAAATATTAAAGCTTTTTGAAGCTGTTGCAGCAAGAAATTCGTGAAAAAAAGTATAGCGTGGTGTAGCATCACATTCCTTGCATTGAAACCATTTTTTCATTTGCCCTGAATAAGGAGGAAAATAAAAAAGCGCTTCGTTAGGCAGTTTGGATAGTAAAAGAAAGTTGGGCATAATATAATGCCTGAAGTAAAGCGCCGGATACTTTTTCATAATGAAATCGCCCCACTTGCCTAACGCTATACTTGACAGATGCCAATAGTATAAATAGGATGCTTTCCAACCGCGCCGTAATTCATTCATGTACTTTTTGAATGGACTATCAGGGCTCCATAAATAAAAAATCACAATACTGTCTTTTGCCGGGTAAAATTTATTATTAGCCAGAATGAACGCATGCATGCGGCTGATCTCAGGATCTTTTATGTCTTCCGGTTTGAGATTGATGTAGGGTAATACATGCATGGCATTGTTTGCTTTTTGCCATCCGCTGAAGCCTGAAAGAACAGCAACGTTAATATTCTTTTTTGTTTGCCATGTGGTAAAGAAGATAACGCCGAAAAAAATCACGACCTGTAGAGCTGATAAGAAAAAGAACCGAAGTTTGTTGGCTTTGAAGTAGGCTAAAAAAATAGCGAATACACTGATGGCAGGGTAGAAGAGTGCAATGTATCTCACCTGCATAACAAGGATAAGCAGAACAGCGCTGCAAATAATAACACTAACCTTTCTTGTGCCCATCATCCACAGCAGGCTTGCTACCCAAAAATTGGTAAGTGCAATAAACAGGGCATCGCTAATGGCAAAATTGCAGAGGTAAATACAAACAGGAGCCAGCAAAAAAATGAAGAAGAAAATCTTCCACCAGGCCCTTTTTCCTTCAGGAAAAAAATAGCGAACGGTGAGATAAAAAAACAAGGTGGAGGCAAAATATAATATCAATTGCACCAGCACCAGCACATCGGGATTTGGAGAAATGGAATGTATCATTGCCAGGAACCAGGAAAAACCAGGTGGCCGGAAGTTGCCAATTAATTTCGTTTCCGCCACAGTGATGTAAGCACCGGTATCTGCATAAATATTTGGAAGTGGGTATATCCAAAGTATCAGCAAGTAGACAATGATGAAAAGCATCAGAGTACTGTACATTTCTAACCTGACATCTTGGGAACGAACAAAAGAAAAAAAAGAAGAACGATTGTATTGCTTCATGCTACAGCGGTTATAGCTGGTGCAGGCAAAACTAAAAAAACATGCCTGCCAAATAGCATTGTCTGTATCTGGTTGCGCCTCAAATTTTATTTTTCGTAAATTTTCTATTCTGCGAACTGGATGCAGCGTGTCATTGAGAAGGTAATTAAATCTGCAAGACTGAATCAACGGAAAGAATGTATTATATATCGTAGCATCAGAATTAGAAAAGAGACTAATGCCGAAAAGCCTTTTTCCTGCATTAGTCTCTTAGAGATTCTTCTCTCTGTTGATAGTATTCAGATGTACCATGAGAAGCTTTTCCCAGCAGTACTATTCGGGCATCGCCGATCTGTTGAAGCAAGGATTAAGATCAACATTACTTTTTAATGGATGAGTAGGAATCATTTCATTGTTAATGATCTTACCTACTAAGGACATCCTGGTGTTATAGTCAGCAACCCGGATATTGTATTATTTTTTCAAAGAAGATACAGCCTCAAGTCCTTTTTTTATTTCCTCCTCCGAGTTAATGATGCCGGGGGTAAAACGTACCCAGCTTATTTTGTAAGGGCCTGCAGTTGCCACTATCTTTTTCTTTATCAACGCATCTACTGCTTCCTCTGTAGAATATCCATCGATTTCAAATGAAATGATGCCGGCAGAAAATTCGTCTTCCATAGGGGTATGAAGTGTTACATGAGGCATCTCAGCAAGTCCTTCTTTACACATGCGGTTTAGCTCGTGTACACGATCCCATACCTGCTGCTTGCCAAGATCAAGATGAAATTTAAATGCATCGTACAAGGCCCACCGGTGTTCCAGTGCATGGAAGCCTCCCGGGGTCATTTGCTTGCCATCCATTTCCTTCGGCCGGTCTTTCTCATCGATTATAAGGTTCATTGTGTCTGTAAAACTTGGAATGACAGGTGTTACATGTTGCCATGCTTCCCGGGTTGCTGCTACAAGCCCGTTGCCTCTTGGTCCGTAGATCCATTTGTGGCAGCCGGCAATAAAAAAGTCGCAGCCCAATTCGGGAAACGTTTCCAGCTCTATTCCAAATCCATGTACGCCGTCTAATAACATCAACACTTTTTTATCTTCGTCACGACCTGAATTTATTTTTTTCAATGCTTTTGATATGGCGGGTATAGGCATTTTTAAACCCGAACTTGAATGAACCCACGTTATACCTAATACCCGTGTTTCTTCCCGGATGTTTCGTACCACCGAATCAACTATTTCCTCCGTAGTTACCTCTGATAAGTTTTTGTATAGATCAATTCGTCTATAGCTGCCACCACTTCTGCCGGTAGCTTGCCTTATTGCTTCGTGCTGAGAATAATGGTCGTGGTTTGTTGTAAGAATTTCTTGTCCTGGTTTAAGATTAAGGCCGGTGTAGATGGTACCAAGCCCCATTGTTGTGCTGTCAGTCATTGCTATATCATCGGGGTTGGGGACCTCAAAATATTCTGCTGCAATTTCCCGTACCCTTTGCATCATCGACATTTCTTTCTCTTCAACATACAGTACCGGGTCCTGATCCAATTCTTTTCTTAGAGCTTCTATTGCTTTTCTCACGGGTTCAGGATGAGAAACAATAAATTGTGATGAACCTAATTGAACGTATTCGCGGTTATAATTAAAAAGGTTCATAATGGCTTTCCAATCGATAGTTTCTGCCAGTTTCTCCATCTACTTAAATTTTATAGTTATTAAAATATCAGTTGGTATTCATCAGCATTAACTGCCGATAAATAACAACTGTACTCTTACCTGTCTTATGTGTTTTTGCTAACGCTTCCAGCTTTCGTATTCGTGCTACGATTTTCATAGAAGCCATCAATGCTATTCATTTTTATCGGCTTCATCTCCGAAGGGTTCAAGCGCATTACCATTAATCGCTTCTCTTAGGTGAGCAAAAATTTCTGCCCACCTGGAATTCTTAGCTGCTCAGTTTCATATAGTTATAGGTCAAATGAAATAACAAAAATGTTATGCCATTTTCTGTTACCGCATAAGGTCGGGGGCTCTATAATTATATGTTGCATTAGTTATTAGTAAACAATGCTCCCGGTGTGATATAGACACTTAAAGTATATTATCAAACCATTTCACTTCACTAATATTTGCATCAAACTTTCTACACTTTTATCATCTTAAGATAAGATGAGCTTTCATCAATGCATTCATGTTGTACATCACCTGCTACTAATATAATGTTGAGCTTTTATCTCCAATGTGAGATCGAAAAGTGCTGTTGTATGAACAGTTATTAGCGAGATAACTTGATTATGTATCCAGACATATTATTGAGAGATTGAGAACAGGTTCTGAGGAATGGTACTTTGAATTCAATATAGACCTTGGCATAAATTTCTTCTGTACTTAGTTCTACCAAGAAACGATTTCTCATATGAAAATAGCAGAGCTCAAAGTATTAAAAGGCCCTAATTATTGGTCAGTAAAAAAACACAAGCTAATTCAATTGCTGATCGATCTTGAGGAACTTAAGACAACTTCTACCAACGAGATCCCCGGGTTTTATGAAAGGTTGAAAAACTTAATACCAACCCTTTATAACCATTCCTGTTTTGAAGGGGCACCTGGTGGTATTTTGAAGCGGGTACGGGAGGGCACTTCCCCGGCTCATGTCATTGAGCATATTGCCCTTGAATTGCAGGAGCTGGCAGGAATGTGCACCCGTTTCGGGAGGACACAAAATGCAGGCAAAGAAGGTCTATATCATGTTGTCTTTTCGTATTGTGAAGAAGAGGAAGGTGTTTATGCAGCCGAGGCAGCTGTAAGAATTACAGAGGCCCTTGTAAAAGGAGAAGCTATCTCGATTGAAGATGACATTGAAGAAATTAAAAGGCTATGGCACCGTTATAAGTTGGGACCTACTACGCAATCAATTGTAGATGAAGCTGCAAAAAGAGATATCCCATTTCTGCGTTTGGATAATTCCTCCTATGTGCAGCTAGGCTATGGGGCAAAACAAAAGAGAGTGGAGACTGCCATCACCAATGAAACCGGGAATATATCTGTAGAAATTGCGGGCAACAAAGACCTGACAAAAAAGGTACTGAAGGAAGCGTTTGTACCGGTGCCATCCGGTGTAATAATCGATTGCGTTGATCAATTAAAAGAAGCCATTGAAGAAGTGGGATTCCCTCTTGTTGTTAAGCCACTTAACGGAAACCAGGGAAAAGGAGCTGCTATCAATATTACCACCTGGCCAGATGTTACAACGGCTTTCCTAAAGGCCCAGGAGTACTCAAGAGATGTAATCGTAGAACGCTACATCAGTGGTCATGATTTTAGAGCACTTGTGATAGACTATAAATTTGTAGCGGCAGCTCTTCGTACGCCGGCTGCAATAACAGGCAATGGAAGAAATACGATTGGAGAATTGATCGACATCGTCAATAAAGATCCCCGCAGGGGCACCGGACATGAGAAGGCACTGACAGCCATTAAAGTTGATGATGCAACGAAAGACATCCTCTTAAAAAAGAATTATACGTTGGAAACTATTCTTCCAAAAGGCCTTGTGCTTCACCTTAAAACAACAGCAAATTTAAGTACAGGTGGTACCGCTACTGATGTTACCGACACCGTGCATCCTTCCAACATAAACCTGTTTGAACGCATTGCGCGGATTATCGGTCTTGACGTATGCGGCATTGATATCATGGCTTCTGACCTTACCCAGCCTATAAAAAAGATTGGTGGTGCCGTGATTGAAGTAAATGCAGCACCGGGGTTGAGAATGCACCTGCAGCCATCGTACGGGGAGCCGAGGAATGTAGCAAAGAATATTGTAGATATGCTGTTTCCGAAGGGGAACGGACGAATTCCCATAGCAGCTATCACAGGAACCAATGGTAAGACTACGACTGCCAGGCTGCTTGCCAATATCGTGCAGGAAGCAGGTTTTACTACGGGGTACACAACTACAGACGGGATCTATATAAACGGCGAGTTACTAAACGATGGGGATTCATCAGGGCCGCTTTCTGCACGGCTTTTATTAAAAGACAGCTCCATCGAATTTGCAGTGTTGGAATGTGCAAGAGGAGGATTGTTACGATCCGGGCTTGCCTTTGATAAGTGTGATTGTGCTATCGTCACCAATGTGGCTGCAGATCACCTGGGGATGGGTGGAATAGATACCGTTGGACAACTTGCAGAAGTGAAAGGCGTATTGCCGCAAACCGTAGTGGAAAACGGTTATGCCATCCTAAATGCAGATGACGACCTGGTATATGCCATGAGGGAAAAAGTAAGCTGCAAGGTGGCCCTTTATTCTTTGTATGCCGACAGTGTACGCATTGAAAAGCATTGTGAAAATGGTGGACTCGCTGCCTTTGTGGAAGATGGCTACCTGGTATTGAGAAGAGGCCGGAACCTGATCCCGGTGGAAGAGGTAAAGAACGTTCCTATCACTTTTGGCGGTGCCGCAAAATTCAATATTTATAATGTGCTGGCTGCGTCGCTTGCAGCATACACCAGTAAGATCAACCTGAATACTATTGCACAGACGTTGAGGACCTTTGTTCCTTCAAGTGAAACAACTCCTGGCCGCATGAATGTATTTCGCTTCTCAGATTTTACGGTGATCTCTGACTATGCCCATAACCCTCATGCTTTAAATGCGCTGGGCCAGGTTGTGCTCTCTTTTCCCGCATCGGTTAGAACCGGGATATTAGCCGGTGTAGGAGACCGCAGGGATGAGGACATCATCGAGTTTGCAGAAGAAGCCGCCCGTATTTTCGACCGCATCATCATCCGGCAGGATAAGGACCTGAGAGGGCGGAGCGCAGAAGACATTAACCGGCTTGTATTGAAAGGCATTCATAACATAGATCCAAAAAAACCGGTAAGTTTCATAGCAGACGAAAGTGAGGCAGTGGACCAGGCGATAAAACAAGGCATTTCAAATTCGCTTATTGTATTCCTGACCGACAAAGTTGAAGAAGTGGCTGACCGGCTGACTTATTACTTAAAACTTGATAAGGAAAAGGTGATGCATTGATTGCATGATGGTGTCAAATAAAAATTCAATAAGGTATTCAACGATGATGATTTGATTCGCCGTTGTCATTGGCGACTTAGACAACGATAGCGACATGCTGATATACTGATAAACTTCAACACATTCATTAAATAACAACCTTGAAAAGTTAGTATTCAAGCGCTGATGCCTTCTTCAATTCGCTTGAAGTAAATAAGACATCATACCAAACCGCAAACAAGATTAAGAGTTCCTTATAAGCCTGAAGGGCTTGAACTTTCAATAGCCGCCGGTAAAACCGGTGGACGAATGATGATGTTGTTTGCATTCAACCCCGAATAGGTTTGAACATCATTGGCGTTCTTAATTCAACCCTATTCGGGGTTGTGTTTCAATCACAATCATTGCTAACCCTGGGTTGCACCCAGGGTTATTCATATTGAAGCCTTTCAGGCTTCTGCTTAAAACATTGTTATCCGATAGCAGTCTGGTATCAGGTCTTAAAACAATAAAAAACCAATCCGGGCAATTGCTGTTTGGCAACGATATTGTTCCTTTTTTCAGAGAGCAGAAAGTGATTGCTGAATACAAAACTTCTAATCGAGTCATAAACATTCTTTAGCAGCAAACAATCAATTATCATTATGGGAACCGTGGCAAAAAGAGATGGCTATAAAACAGGATACCTAACAGCACAGCCAGGAAGCAGGAAGGCGCAAAACGAAACAGCATCAGGCTTGCAACCGCTTCTGCTAAATCAGAAGAAAGAATGTTTGTTGTATGTTCCCGCCAACTATGATCCTGGCACCCCTGCCGCACTTGCCCTGATGTTGCATGGCGCCGGCGGAGTTGCTGCACACGGCATTTCTTATATCCAGGGGTATGCCGATGCAAAAAATATCATTCTGCTTTCTCCCGCTTCGCATGATTATAGTTGGGACATCATTGCAGCAGATTCTTTTGGTACAGATGTGATCTTTATTGATCATGCTCTCTCCTATGTCTTTGACCGGTTTTCCATCGATCCCTCACGTGTGGCCATCGGTGGCTTTTCCGATGGTGCATCATATGCACTGAGCATAGGCCTAGGCAATGGCGACCTGTTTACACACATCATTGCCTTCTCGCCTGGCTTCTATTACACGTTTGAAAACATGGGTAAACCCAGTGTCTATATTTCACATGGAAAGGCAGATGATGTGTTGCCAATTGACTCCTGCAGCAGGCGCATTATACCTAAACTGAAACGGGAAGGTTTAGCTATTGTTTATGAAGAATTCGACGGCCGGCATGAGATACCACCGTCAATTTCGAAAGGAGCAGTAGACTGGTTCAGGCCGTGAAGTGCAACTGTTAACGCTACTTTTTTTATCGAATTTCAAATGGAAAATAAACAACAATGGAAGATAACAATCAAAATCGCAGAAACAAATGCTGAAGATGCAGGTTAAAGCAAGGAACAGCGCATTTCACCATATGGGAAGTTGTACTACTTTCTATAAGGATTTTTATTCCGGATTAGAATACTCTTAATGACTCCAAAAGGGCACAATTTCTGTTTGCTTTTCTATAGCTTTTGCTTGTATCAATAATTCTCAATTTTATAAACGAAATAATTATGGAAGGAAATAGGCCACTGGGCAACATAGAAGAACAAAGAGACTTTGACCCGGCCAGGGAAAAAAGAACGCTTGACAATAACAGGGAAAAAGGTGGCCTTAATGATGGCAATCCCAATACAGACCACACTCCCGCCACCAGGTTAGAGGAAGCAAGTAAGGAGATGGATACACAACAACCAGGCAGCAGCAATACCAATGCTGCAACGACATAATTTATCTGTCTACCAATTTGATCTAAAGCATAACGTATCATGCGGCTTGTCTATGGTAGATCTGTTGCCATTCCTCCTCGAGAATACTCATTTCCACCAGGCTCCAAAACTCATTCTCATATTTCAGCACATCTCTTGAGATCCCTTCTTTTACAAAGCCACACCGTTCATAACATCGAATGGCGCTATGGTTAGTGGCGTACACTCCAAGAGCAATGCGGTGCAACCTCATTTTCTCAAAGCCGGTACGCAATACTTCCTGAATCATAGCTGTGCAATACCCCTTGCCTCTTTCACATGTACTGCCCACCAATACGCGGCTTATCCGCGCCGAACGATTCTTTTCACTAATGCTTCCTAACGAGATATGGCCAACCGTTTTTTTACTCTCTGTATCAACAGCCTTGTATATAAATACATCGGAGGAGTCGGGGTCATTAGCGTCTTCAATATACCATTCCAATTTCTCGCGGGTAAGTGGAAAAGAGAACATTGAGCCGGTCCAGTTTTGCAATACTTCTTCATTGTTGATCCATTGTAGCAACAAGTCAAAATCATCTTCTGTAAAATATTCCAGTTTAATCATGTCAAAAAAATAGGTTGTTCGTTCAATTAAAATTTCGCCATCATATTATGCGTAACAGGTCATACAACTAAATAGCAACGCGTCCTGATTGATACAGATTTTCCTGTGCTTCAAAATAACTTTCCAGTGCCTCGTCAAGCGTTGGAAGAATGATACCTTTTTCACTTATCAATGCACTATAATGGGGCCGCTTTGCTTTCCAGTACAAGAAACGCTGCGATACTTCCCTGATCAATGATGTATCGTAACCAGCCATGAGAGCTGCCTTTGATGCCAGGCCTGCCCAACTGATCGTTTCGCCATTTGTTACGTGAAAGACACCGCTATCTCCGTCCAGCAAAAGATCAAGACAAGTATGCACCAGGTCGGGAACATAGGTTGGCGTGACAAACACATCCGCTGCTGCCTTAACTGGTTTGTCATCGTGCAGCCTTGCCAGGGTAGTAGTGATAAAATTGTATGCATCCCAGGGACCAAAGAAGCTGCTGGTTCTAATAACTAAAGCATCGCTGTTGTTTTGCAATATGGCTTCTTCAGACATGGCCTTGCTCGTTCCGTAAACGTTCAGCGGATTTACTTTGTCTGATTCAACATATGGCTCGTTTCTATTGCCGTCAAAAACCAGGTCCGTAGAGAAAGAAAGGAAGCGAATGCCACGTTCCTTACATTCTGCGGACAACCGTGCCGGGCCTTCGCAGTTAACAGCCATGCAGGCTTCGGGTTCGGTTTCAGCTTTATCAACATTTACATAGCCAGCTGCATTTACAATTCCCCAGGGATTTAACCGTCCAATCACCTGCGCTATGTTCTCCTGGTTGGTAATATCCAAATCGGTCCTGCTTAACATTACATGATGAATATTCCGTTTTTCACAAATACGCTTGAAAGCTGTACCCAGCGTACCTGTTTTGCCCATGATGATCAGGGGCCTGCAGGTTTTGGGTGCTCTTTCTTTTTTCATGTTGATCACCTTGCCGGCACCATACAATACACGGTTACCTCTTTGCCACCAGCCTTTGTTTTCAATAATGGGATGGTAATAAGCTTTATTTTGAGTTAGTTCCTGTAAAAACCGGGCAAGAGCTGTCGGACGCGGAGTACCTGAACTAACATTGAATACTCCCGGTTCATACACGCCTCCTGGTTGTGTACACAACTTATTCCAACCTGTTAACCCAAAGATGGCCCATGCTGTTATGGCCCTGAAATCCACACCTTCTTCTTTTACTTTGTTAACCGTTTCCCACATTTGATGAAACCACCGGATCTGGTCTTCCCTTGTGCAATGCAAGTGACATTCCGTGATAGCCAGTGGAAGCTTAAGCCGGCTCCAGGCTTCTTTTAAAAGCGCAGCAGGACCCCATTTCTTTTCTTCCAGCGGTGCATGGACGGTATGGATATCTGCATACGCATGAAGATGATTGCCGCCATGAAATTCTTCCGGATATTTGGTCATGTCTTCGTCCAGATAACGCTCCGATGTCAGATAATAATTGAAGCCTGCAACATGTGGCTGGCAGTTGTTTTCCAGGAACCACTTCAGATCTTCCTCCAGTATTCCTTTCTTCAACATAAATTGGTACATGACCTTATCCGGTGTAAGTGTACCACACAATAGTTCGTAGGAAAGCCAACGCCGTTCATTTTCAAAATCAGCTTCATACTGCAGCAAAGGTGTGCTGTGGCATTTGCCCAGATCTTCCGTTTGTATCAGCTTTGCTTCGGGGTTAATTTCCCGAATGGCCTTCATAGCGAGAACAGTGGCTTTGCACTCACTCAGTAAAACTTTAAAGAACGGATGGTAACCTTTCATGTGCGGATACCAATGCCCGTACAGACCGCAAAACCTTGCTGTTGTCAGCGGCTCATTTACTGGTGTGTAATACTCCAGCCAGGGAAATTGTTGTGCTACCTTTTTAGCATATTCTGCAAGGCCATTTTCAAAACTGCCATTAAAGAAGTTGACGTAGGCCGGACCACTTCCATGATGCACCAAACCTGCAATTGGTGTAATATCTAATTCTTTCATGCGGGACAGGCTTTTTTCCGCAAATGACCAGTCTATCTCTTGTCCTTCATTGGGCTGATGGCGTTCCCACAAGACTGGGTAGCGCAACATTTTGATTCCCAATGAAGCCACAAGGTCAATATCTTCAGTTCCTCGTTTGTAATGTCCTGAATATTCCGATTGATCGAAATACTGATCGCATACTCTGTTGATGGTACATTCTATACCGCCCCAAATTTCAATTTCATTTTTGTTATTCATACTACAGCTTTTCATTACACAATACATCTTCACGCACAATGCTTTTTCATACACCTTTCAGGTATTTTATACTATAACCAACTTTTAGTGGATGAGAAGATGTGCATCAAACAGAAAACAAAAGAGTTGTTGTAAGAAGCTCTTGTTTTCGTAGTTAAAAGATCTGTCTTGTTTAAGACCAAAGACAATAATGTGCCATTTGAAAAAACAGATAGGAAAGAGTGGATAAAATGTCACTAAAAGATATTCTGCTGCCTATAATAAAATACAAAACATACATGAAAGAATGTTCTTCAGTTCAGATATTACTGATGACTTCTACAAGTTGTGCATTGATTTATACAATTGGATAATTGTATAAATCATTTGAAAGCCAGAGATAAAGAGAGTGGACATATCTTCACAGGGTAAGTATACAATTGCCGCAATAAACACAAGTAAATATCATTACCACCATTTCATTACTACCGGCATCGTGCAAGGGAGTGGACTCAAACTCTCGCTATAAAAGAATCTGCTATGGCCAATTAATCAACTTGTAAAAGAGCACTCAAAATCAACCATAGGTAGTTTCAAAAATCACTGCTTCACATAGACATAACCGGATTAAAATTAAAAACCCGAACTAAAATTTATAGCGATCAATCAGGTATTAATTACTGCTAAACCTGCTAAAAGTTGTGCAAACAATAATAAATCTTTATTACCTGGTTTGACACTTGTCCGGCAAACCCTACAAGCGGCTATCGTTGGCGAATACAAATAGCATTACAATTATTTAGTAGAAGTACGAGAGCGGTCAAACGAGATCTGGAAGTTGTAGTGAAAGCAGCCGTTTTTTTCTTCCTACGTACTGTGTCCGAAATAAATGCAGTGCAGCTCCACATTGTTTGATGATAGACCAAAGGCTAAATCAAAAGGCTTGTAAGGTATTGGTTGATAAATTCCATCACTAGTCGTTTAATAAAAGTTCATAGAGTCTTATCAAATTCAGCAGGAGTAAATCTTTACACTACTAGTGATTATTTTGACGACAGTAAGTATTAGTTTGAAATGATTATATTAATTTGAATTGGTTTCACACTTGAAGAAATACTAAAAAGTACATGAATATTAATTAAAGAAAATGATGAAAAGATTTGCAGCCTGTTTAATGATCGCTTTCGTGATGTGTAATTATGAAGGCTTATTAGCTCAGCCAATAGCACAAGCAGAAAAGAAAACATATAAAAATCCGCTGCCGGTTGTGTTTGGAGATCCTTATGTATTGTATGTAAAAGGTGATAAGTATTACATGTATGGAACAGGTGGGGCCAGGAATGGTTTTGCAGCTTATTCCTCTAATGATTTAGTGAACTGGAAAAGTGAAGGTCAGGTATGGTTTGCCAGCAATAAAAATGGATGGAGCGATAGCACCGCCGCATGGGATGGTGCCTACTGGGCTCCGGAAGTGTATGAAGTAAGGGGTAAGTTTTATATGTTTTACAGTGCGCAGTGGAAGGTTAACCCAAAGCAGGAATATGAAAACTTTCGCATTGGAGTTGCCATTGCAGATAAGCCAACAGGACCATTTATTGACATAACCGACAAGCCGGTTTTTGACCCCGGCTATCCTGTTATTGACGCCAACGTGTTGTTTGACAAAGATGGCAGGTTGTACCTGTATTATTCGCGTTGTGCTTACAAACATCCAGTAAAAAGTGAAGTAGCTGATTGGGCAAAGAGTAAGGGTTGGTTTAAAGAGATTGAAGAAAGCTGGGTTTATGGAGTGGAACTGAAACCGGATTTCAGCGGTGTCATTGGTGAGCCTGTATTATTATTACGTCCGCCTGTTTCAATGAAGGACAAGCAGGCCGAATGGGAAAGCCGCTCTGTAACATCAAAAGAAGTTAACAGGCGGTGGACCGAAGGTTCAGTGACCTTTCGGAAAGGAGCTACTTACTACATTATGTATTCTGCAAATTTTTTTGGCGGTAAAAATTATGCGGTTGGTTACGGCACTTCAAAAAGTCCGTTAGGCCCATTTAAAAAAGCGAATAATAATCCGATACTTGAAAAAAATGTTGACAAAGGCGGGATAGTCACAGGCACGGGGCACAATAGCATTACCTGGTCGCCCGATGGCAAAGAAATGTTTTGCGTCTATCACGGCAGAACTACTGCAACCGGGGATGACCGTGTAGTATTTGTTGAACGGATGAAAATCTTAAAAGATGGACGACTGGTAGTTGAAGGACCAACTACGAAGCCACAGCCAATGCCATCCGGAATAAAAAAGAAGTAATACGACTTTTTTGTCGCAGCAAGCAATTGAAAGGTGTTCAACATTGGCCATCGGTCTTTATAAAAAGAAAATTGGGATAATACTGCATCTCTTTGATTTTAACTGCAACGTTCAAATCAAAATTTGGAAGCCTTTGCACATGCTGCTTCACATGACCTAAAAGAGCCGGTACGAAAAATTATTTTTTTACCCAAAGGTTGAAAGAACAACTTAACATGCACTTTAAAGAGGCGGACGGGCAATTCTTCAACCGTATCCAAAACGCGACTGAACGCATGGATAATTTGATTGATGATCTGTTGCTTTACTCCCATGTTAGCCAGCGGCCTCTCCAAAACAGAAACGGTTGACCTTAAGCAAAAGGTTCAGAGGGTGCTTGAGGATCTTGAACCGGATGTGAAGGAAAGGCGAGCAGTTATTCAGGTGGAGAATCTGCCAACTATAAAAGGATACGAAAGGCAACTCCAGCAACTTTTTCAAAACCCTGATTGGCAATTCATCGAAATATAGCAATAGTGATCTGCAGCTACTAATTCACATTAAAGCAGATGTTGTAATTGGAAATGGAAAACCGTACAACCTGATTGAAGTGAAAGACAACGGAATTGGTTTTGAGCAGGAGTATGCCGAGAAAATCTTTCACAAAGATGGCTGATGAGTTCCGAAAATACTGCTTCTCAGTTCGCTCTAGCTCATTAATGTCAAAAGCATTGCTTCCCGTCGTCGCTGGTCTGGTAGGCAAATTCATTCAATTACCTTGTTGATAGTAGAATACTCCAGCATACTTTTTGTCATCTAACTCATGGCGGGCATTTATCCTAACTAAATGTGTGTCCCTGTTGTAAAACTCTATATATTCTTTTGCCTAATAATTAGCAACGTACGCAGCCTATTCTCATCGCTGCTAATTACTCATTGGGATGTTATATATGTTTTGTGGTATTTTCTCACTTTAGTATCAGCGGAAGGCCCCAATTCCCTCTGAGCTTTCTTTACATTAGGTCTAAAAACTTGTTCACACATTCCGAACCCTAAATGGTACTGACATTGTACCTCAGACCACTATTGTTCGGCCTTCGCATGCTGGTAGCTCTCATGGCCAAAAATAGCGAAAGCCCCTTGTGAAAGAGGC
>JAQBNG010000033.1 GCA_028288675.1 Flavisolibacter sp.
TTTGGAAGGACAGGTTGACTTGTCTGTAGAGTTCCTGTTTGTAAGTAAAAATATATCCTGACGGATCGCGGTAGGAAGAAGAATGTTGTACAGCCTTGTCATCAGTCATTAAGACGATTTTTTCGGAATAACCGATTGAATTTATCTATCAGATACATACGGATATTTTTGAAAAAGAATAGGACCCCGGTTACTGCCGCTACCAGAGCCTGTATAAGGTAACTTCCGCTTCCGGGATCTATGTAAATCAGGTAATGCATCATGAGAAATAATCAAGGTTTGTATCGGGTGATAAAGTTAACAACGTTTCGTACATGAGGCGGATGGTTTGCTCTATATCACTACGATGTAGCATTTCAACTGTCGTGTGCATATAGCGGAGGGGAATAGAGATCAATACCGATGGACAGCCATCGTTGGCATAAGCGAACGAATCAGTATCTGTACCCGTGCTCCTTGAAACGGTACGGAGCTGAACAGGTATCTGTGCCTTCTCTGCTACATCTTCTACTAACTGCAATAATTTATTATGCACGGCAGGACCATAAGAAAGTGAAGGGCCTTTGGCACAAACCGTATCTCCTTCAATAAACTTATTGATCATTGGTGTAGAGGTATCATGCGTTACATCGGTGATGATAGCAATATTAGGTTTGATACGGCGGGCAATCATTTCGGCGCCACGCAGGCCAATTTCTTCCTGTACAGCGTTCACTACATAGAGGCCAAAAGGCAATTTCTTTTTGTTTTCTTTTAAAAGACGGGCTACTTCAGCAATCATAAAACCGCCAATGCGGTTATCAAATGCACGACCGATGTAATAATCATAAGCCAGTTCATCAAAGCCATCCTGGTAAGTAACTACGCATCCTACTTTGATGCCTAGATCCTCAATTTCTTTTTTGTTACGGGCTCCGGTATCTAAAAATAAGTTCTCCACTTTAGCCACCGGTTCTTTGTCAGGTGTACTAATGCGGGTATGAATGGCCGGCCAGCCGAATACTGCCTTAACAGGGCCCTTTTTCCCATGAATAAAAACCCTTTGTCCCGGTGCGATCTGGTGATCTACACCGCCGTTCCTTTTGAGGTAAATCAACCCCTCATTGTTTATATAGTTTACAAACCAACTTATCTCGTCCACATGGGCCTCAATCACAACTTTAAAAGGGGCTTTCGGGTTAATTACACCAACAGCGGTACCATAAGGGTCAGTAAAAATATCATCTACAAAAGGGCGGATATAATCTATCCATAAGCGCTGGCCGCTCGACTCAAAACCAACAGGAGAGGGGGTATTAATGTAATTTCTAAAAAAGGCGAAGGCATCATCGGATATAACAGGACTGGTCTTTTTTACTTTTGCCATGCTAAAAATTAAGGGGCAAATTTAGCTAAAATGAGTATTGGAGCGGAAAGTGCCATTAGGCCATCAAGCAAAAAATAATATAAATAATCCGAAGTGGTTTTCTTGGCATAGCTATAAAGTGAGGCCATGATGAATGCAGGTGCGGTGAGGATTACTACTTCTGTTAGTGAAATCCATTGAAGCAGGAAGCCTGAACTTACTACCACCATAACTATAGAACTCCAGAAAAGGGCATCAATTCCGCCATCACTTAAAAAAGTAATGAGGCTTTTAATGCCTGCTTCACGGTCTTTAACCACATCTCTTCTGTCGAAAACAATGCAAATGGAATAGATGAAAAAGAACCGGTTGATAACAAACCATATATGCTGTGGTTGCAGTTGTGCCGGCGTAATTAGCAGGGGCAGTAGAGCAGTGATATGTGCCCAGGCGAAAGCCAGAAAAATGGTTTTACCAATCGCAATTTTACGAAGCAGCATAAAGGGAGGCAGTGAAATTTTTGGAGCGGAATAAAGAAACGTAAGGATTGCGGTGAGGCAAAGCCATATCCAATATTTTATCAGTAGCAAAAAACATACTGCAGAGCCAATTATTCCAATTAGAAAGAGGACCAGGTGCAGGCCCCTGTTAGAAATATTCCAATTGAGTTTATAAGAAAGCTCATTGATGTTGGGTGGCGTTAAGTACCAATGAAAGTTATAACTGCAAACCGAACCGAAGAATACAAAAAAGTAGGCTGTTATTGGAAGCTGTAGTGAGAAGAGTGAGGCTGTCTGTTCTACCATCAGAACAGCGCAGCAGGCTATAAAGAGTGAAGTGAAAACAAAAAAATCAAAAAGTTTGCGAAACAATGGGGTTATACTTTTTTCAAAGTAATTCTTTTCGATTCTACATAGACGCTTTTATTTTTAGCCTTGTCCCGGACGATAAGGCCGTAACTAAGGCCCCTGTCAGCACCTTCCTGGTTTTGTAAAATGGTTCCGGGAATCTGCTCTCCGTAAGCAAAAGTGAGCTTTAGTTCTATCTTGTCTTTAGTAGGAAAGCCAAGGTTTATTAAACTGTATTTTGATGTATCGGATATTTTATTAGTCCCCACAAAGCGATTTTGAACAAGGTAAAAAGTATCCTGCAGGTCGCCTTCCTTATCGGTTACTTCAGCTAATAGTGTAAACTGTTGTCCTTTCACTACAACATCAGGTCCAAAGGAAGTAATCTCTACCTGTGGCACAGTTTCAAATTTATCTTTGCTGCAAGCTGCAAAAGCAGCAACGATCAAACAAAAAAATAGTACTTTTTTCATAATAGTATTCGTTCTCAAATTTACAGTATGGGTTTTAAACTACCTAAAGCAAAAAGCCTTGAGAAAAAGGTATTTAGCCTCAGTAACGAAAAAGACTTTGAAGAGATTGCCTTGGCCGTTTTTCATTATCAATATTTTACCAATCCCGTTTATAAAGCTTACTGTGACGCTATTAACCGGGTACCTGCTACTGTTACCGACCTTGAAGAGCTTCCTTTTTTGCCTATTCAATTTTTTAAAAATTTTGAAGTTAAATCAGGCGCCTTTGATCCCCAGGTTGTATTTAAAAGCAGCGGAACTACAGGGCTTACTACAAGCAGCCATTTTGTAAAAGATATTTCTGTTTACGAAAAAAGTTTCTTACAGTGCTTTGCGCATTTTTATGGAGATGTGAAAGAGCTCTGTGTTTTAGGCTTGCTGCCTTCGTATTTAGAAAGACACGGCTCTTCGCTGGTTTATATGGTTGATAGCCTGATTAAAAAGAGCGATCATAGTGAAAGTGGTTTTTATTTATACGACTACCATAGGTTAAAAGATACTTTGATAAAGCTGGAAGGAGAAGGGCAAAAGACAATCCTATTTGGGGTCAGCTTTGCCTTGCTTGACTTTGCTGATGCCTTTTCAATGCCGTTAGTACACACCACTATTATTGAAACGGGAGGTATGAAGGGCCGGAAAAAAGAAGTAACAAAAGCAGAATTGTATGCCCAACTGCAAACTGCATTTTCCTTGAAAAAGATACATTCTGAATACGGAATGACCGAGCTTCTCTCACAGGCGTATGCTATCAATGGACTTTATAAAACTCCTTCCTGGATGAAAGTGTTATTAAGAGATGAAACTGATCCATTTTCTCCTGCAGCAAAATCCGGGGCCATCAATGTAATAGACCTGGCTAATATTCACTCCTGCTCTTTTATTCAAACCGATGATTTAGGCCGGATGCATGGCGATGGAAGTTTTGAAGTTTTAGGGCGTATGGATAATTCGGATGTTAGGGGGTGCAGCCAGCTAGTGTTATAAACCTAAAGAGTGGCGTAATATTTTATAATGATACCCGTAACAAGAGGTACATGAAAATCGGGACAACTAGGGTAGAAACGTTTAGTGATGGTGTTATCGCCATCATTATTACTATCATGGTTCTTTCGCTGAAACTGCCTGATTTTACAAAAGAAGCAACTCACTGGTCAACCAAACAAAGCCTTGAGCAAATGCTTCCTTACTTTGCTACCTATAGCTTTAGTTTTATGATGGTTGGTATTTTCTGGATTAATCATCACCACATGTTTCATTTACTGGAAAAAACAAACGAAGCACTTTTACTGCAGAATCTTTTCTTTCTTTTTTGGATGAGCCTTATTCCCATCGCTACCGCATTCATAGGTTCTAATCCTTTAATATCGGAGTCTGTTGCTTTTTACGGCTTCATCATGCTAATGACCACTTCTGCCTTTACTATCATGCGGGCTTATTCTATAAGGAAAGGGCTGGTTCATAAAGACGAGGACAAAAAAATCACAAGTAAAATTTATAGCGTGTCATTCAGAGCACGTACGAAAAGTTATACAGGCACAATTGCTTATTTATGTTCGGTACCCTTAGCTTTTGTAAATGTGTACCTGGCTTTTGTTTGTTTTATTATTCCACCGGTATTATTTTTTATTCCGGATGGTATTGATGACGAAGTATTAGCTGAAAAGATTGCTGATAAAAACGCGTAGCTTTTGCAGCAGGTAGTAGCACGCCAGCAGTTGACTAACCGTCTGGCACGTTGTCACTACTATTGCTTACTCCCTACATCTTACTATTATCTATTATGCCATCCAACTGTAGTATGTATTAATCGTCCTCATCTTTTTCTTTGCTTAGCTTTATAAATGCTGCACGTCTGGGTGCGGGAAAAGGAACGTTGCCTCCTTTAATGCCATGCCATAAAACTTTATTAAACTCTAAATCAGGTACCGAATCTTCTTTGGTAAGATCAAATAATTCAGACCGGCGCTGCCATTCATTTACCGCTATATTCTTACCGTTCAAGTCAACATTGCTTGGCAGCGCTTTAAACGGAGTGATGTTAGCAGATGACGTAAAACTCCTCCACATTGGTGTTGCTCCTGCATCGTATTGCGACATGGGCGGTAATCCAAGTATCAATTCAATAGTACGTATCATAGAGGTGGTTGAATACATTGTATGATCCACAATACCCCGTTTTACAAAGCCCCCGGCAACATATGCTGTTGTTCTGTGGGCATCAATATGGTCTGCGCCGTTTTGCGCATCATCCTCAACAATAAATACCGCTGTCTCTTTCCAGATGGGAGAGTTGCTTAAATGCTCAATAAACAATCCTACAGCCAGATCATTGTCGGCTACATGTGCATAAGGATCAGGGCGGTCTTTTTTTAAACCTTCCGTATGATCATTGCCCATGCGCACCGTGTTAAACTGCGGTACTTTATTAATAGCAAGCAACGAATCAAAGTCTCTTCGCCATTGATAAAACCGGGTAGTATCTTTTGTATTCATATCCCAGCCGGTGTAGTAAGGACAAATATGATTTTTTAATGAAGGAATATTTGGTTTGTAATTATCGGCGAACTCGCCATAACTGCGATAGGAGATACCGGCCCGCTTTGCAAAGTCCCAGATAAACCCGCCCTTATTATTGGCGATATCCCTGTTTCCCTCCCCATCATATTTACCGCCGCGGCCTCCATAAGAAGTGGGCCATGTTTTCTCTAAGTAGTCGGTGGCATAAGCACCCATGCTCCAGTTATGCCCGTCGGCACTTACTTCTGCATTGCAATAAAAATTATCAAGCAATACAAACTGCCTTGCCAGCGCATGTTGGTTCGGTGTAATTTTCTCACCAAATAAAACCAATGAGGTATCGCCGGCCCCTTCTTTCATATCACCCAATACCTGGTCGTATGTGCGATTTTCTTTGATCACGTAAAACACATATTTAATTGGGCTTTTATTCCCTTGCTTAGATGGAATAGGAGACCCTTTTTCTATCCACGCTTCTTTTTCTTTTGCCTTTGTGTAAGGTGTGTTTTGATAGACCTGCCTTGAATAAACCGCCAGTTGTTTTTCAGTTGGGGTATCTATAATGCTTAAACTGCCACGAAATAACCCGCCGATGTATTGCACTTTCACCGGCTTGGCGCTATCACTTTTTTGATAAAGAACATTTTGCCTTGCACCAACCGGATTGGGTCCATATGGATTGGGTAAGGAAGAAAAACCTTTACCATTCGTTACATAAAGCTTTTGCCCGATCACTTTTACATTGGTTGGATACCAGCCTACTGGAATAAAACCTTTCGACATGCTTTGGCCCTTTTCGGAAACATCAAAAACTGCAAGGCAGTTGTTGTCTGCATTCGCAACGTATAATGTCTTTTCATCTTCGCTTAATGCAAGGCCGTTTGATGTGGAACCTTGCGGTGCGTCAGGAAATAAAGCGGCGTTTAGCACTTCAATTACTTTACGTTCTTTTGTATCAATAATTGAAACACTGTTGTCATTGGCGTTTGCCACATACAATCTTGATCCGTTTTTACTTAAACAAAGCTCATTGGGGTTATCTCCAACTTTAATGGAATCAGCAAATAGTAGTTTTTGCGTATCAAAAATTTTCACCTGGTCGCAGCCCCAGCAACTGATGTACAACAATTTTTTATCGGGTGATAAAAGACAGGCGTACCCTTCGCCGCCAATCGGCAATTGATTGAGCAATGCTTTTGTTTTTGTCGAAAAAACATATAAACTGTTCGTTTCTTTTGTTACGGTATATAGCAATTGTTTAGCATCATCTACTTCAATACCGGCGGGGGAAATAAGTGTGGGAAGCATGGCGCCAAGAACCAATGTATCAACCAGCGAAAGTTTGCTATTAGCTACGCTATATTTATAAATACGGTTGTTATTTCCAGCCGACGCATAGAGGAAGTTATCGTTTGAAGAAAACTTCAGTCCGTACCAGCTTTTAGAAATCGGGATGCTATCCACTACTCTTCCTTTTTGCACATCAATCAATTGAATTGACTGATCGCTCTGCCCATTATTGGTAACCGCAATAAATTTTTTTGATAAGGATACCGCCATATTCAGCGGCAGATCACCAAGTGCCAGGCTTTTACCGGCAGGGGTGAGGCTCCATCCATTGGGTAATAAAACCTGTTGCTTCCACTTACCCGGTTTTTGAGCACCGGCAAAAGAAAAACAGGAAAGCAGTAACAAAGCAAAACATATGTTTCTCATGGCTGAACGTTTCGAAAAATTAAAAAATATATTTTAATTGCGCATTAACTATTTGTTGACAGCACTATTTGAATAGTTTCAGGCGTCTGCTGCTGCAAAAGAACTTTATAATCAGCAGTTAACCTTTCAACTACTTCTTTGCTATAATGCCTCACTGTAAGAAGCAGTAAATCTTTTGTAACAGAAACATCAAACGCTTCGCTTGCCTTTAATGCAAAAGCTTCTACTTTTTCCGGATGGCTATCAACCACGCATAGTAAACTGATAGCCGCATTTTGTGTAAGGTTGAGTCCGAATTTCAGTGACTCAAAAATCTTGTACACTTCGGCGGTTAAGCCTTCGCTAACAAAAGAAAAATCTTTAGAAGTTAACTGCACCATCACCTGGTTGTGTTTGTAAACAATAATAGGTGGCAGATACGGAATGTTCTTATTGTGGATGCAGGTGCCTTCTTCATCAGGATTGAGAAATGACCTTACATATAATGGAATGCTTTTGTTTTGCAAAGGCTTTATGGTTTTTGGATGAATAACCTGTGCTCCATAATAAGCCATCTCAATTACCTCTTTATAATTCAGTTCTTTTATCCACTGCGCACCAGGATATAATTTAGGGTCAGCATTCATTACACCATGTACATCTTTCCATATAGACAGGTTTTCCGCCGAAAGTAAATTTGCAAAAACGGCAGCCGTATAATCGCTTCCTTCCCTGCCAAGGGTGGTGCTTTCATTTTCATCGGTGGCGCCGATAAAACCCTGGCTTAAAACAAGGTTATTTTCAATAAACAAAGGGCGGATAATTTCTTCTGTTTTTCTTGCGGTTACTTCCCAATCAATTTTTGCATCCCGAAAATTGTTATCGGTGCGGATAACATCACGAACGTCAACCCAACTATTTTTTATATTAATGGAATTCAGGTAGGTACTTAAAATGGAAGATGACAACATCTCGCCAATGCAAACAACCTGGTCATAATAATAATCGTAAGACCGTACTGGCTTATCGTGTAAAAGCCATTCAATCTCGGTAAAGAAATCGGATAGCGAATGTTCAATAGTGAATTGCGAACCTGTGTCTTCGGTGAGTAACGCTGAATAAATCAGGAGATGTTGTTCTTTTATATTTTTAAATAATCTCAGCGCTTCTTCTTTTTGGTTTGCGTGAAAAGCATCTACTACTTTTTCCAATGCGTTGGTCGTCTTGCCCATGGCAGAAACAATAATGAGCAACTGTTCGCCTTCGTATTTTTTTAAAATAGAACCAACATTCTTTATTCGGTCAACCGTACTTACTGATGCTCCGCCAAATTTAAAAACTTTCATGGGGAGCGAAGGTAGGAAGTGAACAGATGAACAACGAACAAGGAATGATGAAGGAATATAGAAGGCTGCAGAACCCCAAACCCATAACTCCAAAACGGAAACGCATTTCCCTTACATTTGTTTCACTTTAAAAAAAGCTGCATGAACGTAGATAGAACCATCCGAACCCTCGATGAATTTACTATTCAGTCGCTACGGCAATTTCCACAGGCTACAGGGGAGTTAAGCTCCCTTTTACGTGATATTGGCCTTGCCGCCAAGCGGGTTAATGTAGAAGTAAACAAGGCCGGTCTTGTAGATATTTTGGGTGACCACGGTACGATGAACGTGCAAGGTGAAGAAGTAAAAAAGCTGGATATTTTTGCCAACAACCAATTTGTTGGCGTACTGCAACGCGGCATCAGTTGCGCTGGTATCGCCTCGGAAGAACTGGATGATTTTGTGGCCTTTGATGATGACATTAGTAAGAATTCAAAATACGTTTGTCTTTTTGACCCATTAGATGGCAGCGGCAATATTGATGTCAATGTTTCTATCGGAACCATCTTTGCTATTTACCGTCGCGTTTCTGATAGGGGCACCCTTGCAACAAGGGAAGATTTTTTGCAAAAAGGCCGCAACCAGGTAGCTGCAGGTTATATGGTTTATGGCTCGTCAACTATGATGGTTTATGCCACCAGGAGAGGTGTCAACGGCTTTACCCTTGATCCTTCAATCGGTGAATTTTGCTTAAGCCATCCTAATATTAAATGTCCCGAAAGAGGAAAGTTTTATTCCGTGAATCATGGTAATTTTTTTCAATATCCGGAGGACGTAAGAAAGTACATTAATACCTGTCAAAACAAAACAAAAGAAACTGGTGGGCCTTACACACAGCGCTACATTGGAAGCATGGTTGCCGACGTGCACCGCAACCTGATCAAAGGAGGCATTTTTATGTACCCCGGTACAACTGATAAACCAAAAGGAAAATTGCGGTTGTTGTATGAAAGCAACCCGTTCGCATTTATTGTGGAAGTTGCGGGAGGTAAGGCCACAGATGGCAACATACCTATCTTAGATATTATACCAACGGAATTGCATCAGCGTACCCCTTTATTTATCGGCAGTAAAGGCATGATGCAGGATTTGGAAGAGTGTATGGCTGATGCACAAAAAGAAATGGTTTAAGGAGTCAAAGTTCAAAGTCAAACAAATAAGTGAATAAAACAATTATCTCTGTTCAAGATCTGGTAAAGAACTACGGCAATTTTGAAGCGGTAAAAGGAATTTCTTTTGAGGTTTACGAAGGCGAAATCTTTGGCTTGCTTGGACCCAATGGAGCTGGCAAATCGACTACGCTGGAGATCATTGAAACGCTCAGGCAAAAAACAAGCGGTAAAATAATTGTTGATGGAAATGATTTGGATATAGCGCCTAATGAAATAAAAAAGATCATTGGTGTGCAACTGCAAACAAGTGGCTTTTATCCGGGTTTGAATCTAGTTCAGTTGATCAGGCTTTTTGCAGGGCTTTATAACCGCCAGGTAGATGCGATGCAATTACTTGATATGGTAAATTTGCGGGACAAAGCCAAAGCAAAAGTGAAAGAGTTAAGCGGCGGGCAGAAGCAGCGTTTTTCAATAGCCACTACACTGATAAACGATCCAAAAATTATTTTTTTAGATGAACCTACAACAGGACTTGACCCGCAGGCAAGAAGAAATTTATGGGATTTGATAAGAGATATAAGAGGGAAAGGAACAACTGTAATAATTACCACGCACTATATGGATGAGGCTGAATTTTTATGTGACCGTGTGGCCATTGTTGATAGTGGTAAGATAGTTGCACTTGCTTCGCCTGACGGACTTATCGACGAATTGGTAGCTACAGGTTTTGAACGGCCGAAAGAAGTAAAGCAAGCCAACCTTGAAGACGTGTTTATAACATTAACCGGAAAATCATTAAGAGAAAATTAATATGGGACTATTTGACAAGCTTCAAAACAGCAGAAGCGAAAAGCTTCAGACAGAAAAAGATGCCGGCATCACCTTCATGACAGAAAATAAAACAAAGGAAGGAATCACAGAACTTCCAAACGGCATTCAGTATCAAATTATAAAAGAAGGCGATGGGCCAAAGCCATCGCCAAACAGTACGGTAAAAGCACACTACCGGGGTTCTTTGTTGGATGGTAAAGAATTCGACAGTTCCTTCAAGCGCAACCAACCGTTTACTGCCGGGCTTACACAATTAATAAAAGGGTGGCAGGACGTACTACCTCTGATGCCTGTTGGCAGCACCTGGCGTTTGTGGATTCCATCGCATCTGGCATACGGTGATAACGGAACGGGCGGCATACCGGGCGGGGCTACTTTGGTATTTGATATTGAATTGTTGGAAATACTTCGTTAACCCGAAACTATGCAGCAGGACTTTCGTTATCCCATTGGTGAATACGAGCCTAAACCATATACTGATGAATTAAAAGATAGTTGGCTGGCCGCTATAAAATTTCTGCCGCAGGCTATAGAATATGCTATCATTAATTTGGATGAAGCACAATTGCAAACGCCATACAGGGAAGGGGGTTGGACGGTTCACCAGCTGGTGCATCATGTAGCGGATAGTCATATAAATGCTTATTGCCGGTTTAAATTGGGATACACCGAGAATAACCCTACCATTCGCACCTACGAAGAAAAGTTATGGGCAGCAACAGCCGATGTTGAGCAACTACCCATAAATATTTCCATCACTTTACTACACGCTTTACATCATCGCTGGTACGCTTTTTTAAAAAGCTTTACAACCGAGGATTATCAAAGAACCATTTATCATCCCGGGCATAAAAAGGAATTTACACTGTGGCATCTGCTGGGAATGTATGCATGGCATAGTGAACATCATGTAGCGCATATAACAGAGTTAAGAAACAGAAAGGGCTGGCATTAATTGAAGTCTAAAAAGTAAAGAATGAAGTGGAAAGTATTAGAATCAACTTACCTGCATAAGGAACCCTGGCTTACTATAAGAAAAGATAAATGCGAACTGCCAAATGGTAATATCGTACCGGCCTTTTATGTAATTGAATATCCCGATTGGGTGAACACATTCGCTTTAACCAAAGACGGTAAAGTGATTATGGTAAGGCAGTACAGGCATGGTATAGAATCAATAGAAATAGAATTACCTGGTGGTGTGATAGAAGACGGCGAAAGCTGGCAGGAAGGGGCAAAAAGAGAAGCACTGGAAGAAACAGGTTATGTTTTTGAAAAGGTTGAGTATCTAGGGAAGATCAGTGCTAACCCTTCTACCACCAATAATTTTACGCACATGTTTTTGGCTACTGGTGGCGAAAAAGTGGCCGAGCAAAAACTGGATGAATCGGAAGATGTGGAAGTAGTGTTGATGACAATTGATGAAGTAAAGCAGTTAGTGAAGGAAAACAAGATCATGCAAAGCCTGCATGTAAATTGTATTTTTTATGCGCTGGCAAAGTTGGAAGAGATGAAGTATTAAAGCTTATTCTTCTATATACAGTTTAAAAATATTTGTCCATAATAAAAATAATCTTCACGGGAAAAATTTACACCATCAACCGCCTATCCTGGATTCAATTGCCGATCTGAAACAAACCGGCTATGTGGCTGGTTTAATTACTTCTGCTATAAGAAAAATACTTCCGCAAACGATAATCAAATCTTCCTTTGATGCATTTTGCAAAGCGCCTTGCAAAGCACTGTTTACATCGCCAAATTTTTCACCAGCCAGCTTTAAGCTGTTCGCTTTTTCCTGTAACTCACTTGCCGGCAAAGCCCGTGGAATGTGTGCCTGTGTAAAATAATAACGGGCATTTGCCGGCAACATTTTTAAGATCTGATCTACATCTTTATCCTTTACCGTTCCTATAATTATATGCAGTTGACTAAACGAAAGCTGCCTGGTATGTAACAGCATTTGTTCAATCCCTTCTTTATTGTGGGCCACTTCTAAAACAACTGTTGGTTGCTGCTGAATGATCTCCCACCGGCCCATAAGTCCTGTACTTTTTTTTATGTTCTTCAAAGCAGAAAGAACTTTTTCGACTTCCAGTTTCCAGCCCAGGTTTTTTAAAACAGGTATCGTTGTTAATACAGTTCGTATATTCTTTACCTGGTAAATACCAGTCAGGTCAGTTTCTGCATACAAGTGATCGTTTTTCTTTTGCCTGTAGTTAATCCGTAATAGCTCTGTGTTGATTTCAAAACTATCCACCTCTAAAAATTCTTCTGCAAAGTGGATGTCAGCATTATTTTTAATCGCAACGTTTTCAAAAATGCTACGTGTTTCAGGCAGGGTTTCTCCAATAACAACAGGTAGGCCTTCTTTAATAATACCGGCCTTTTCAAAAGCGATTTCCTCTAACGTAGTACCAAGGATATTGGTATGATCGAGGCCTATATTAGTGATGATAGAAAGTTCCGGGGTAATTATGTTGGTGCTGTCTAAGCGGCCTCCTAAGCCTACTTCAATAATGGCGATATCCACCTGTTGCTCAACAAAATATTGAAAAGCCATAACCACGGTTATTTCAAAGAAAGAAGGCTCTAATCTTTCAATTAGTGGCTTGCTGTTTTCTACAAAACTTATTACAAATTCCTGCGGTATCATTTCGCCATTGAGCTTTATTCGCTCCCGGAAATCATATAAATGAGGTGATGTGTACAGACCTGTTTTATAACCTGCTGCCTGAAAAATAGCTGCCAGCGCATGACTTACGGAACCTTTGCCGTTAGTACCGCCAACATGAATGCTTTTAAACTTTTTTTGAGGGTTTCCAAAAGCTTCGCATAGGTGTATTGTATTGGCAAGGTCCTTCTTATACGCAGCACTGCCCATGCGACTAAACATGGGCAGTGCTGCGTATAAATAATCTACTGTTTCGGAGTAAGTCATGGAGCAGCAAAAGTATTGCTGTGATGGTTATTTTACATCAAAAACAAAGACGTGGGGCTGCTTAAAACCACCGGGGTACTTCGGATAAGAAAGTTCTCTTGCTCTTCTTTTTGCAATATCAACCTGTTTTCTGTTTGAAATGGATGAACCTCTTGGCTGATAGGTGGCGGATATTAATCTTCCGTTTTCATCAACTGATATATCCAAAACTATTTTGCCACTTTCATTAAAATCATCCTCAAAACTTTTTGAGGGCATACTAACTACTTTGCTTCCTAGTGTTCTGGGTGTATAATTCCTGCCATTAGGATTACCACCAATACTTCCCTGGTCGCCGGGGCCACCGCCCTGTCCTTCACCAGTGCCGGGTTTATAAGTAGATGCACCGTTACCGCCATTACCGGAACCGCCTCTTACCTGTCCCATTACGGCTCTTGGCTGGGGTGGAGCAGGGGTTGGGGTTGGCGTTGCAGTAGCAGTCGTTGGTTTTGTTTTTACAACTTTACTTTCTTCATTAAGCCTCTTTGCATCAGGTTTTGTCACTGTTGGTTTGTGCACAGGCGTTGCTTCCGCATCGTTACTCTCTTCAATATCTTTTACACTTTCCTCCGCTGCATTTGTAACCGGCTGGGGTGGTGTATAAGCAACTTGTTGTGCTGGCGCAGGTTCGCCTGGTAATTCAGGCTGGTCGTTACCCATACCTACATCACTGCTTCCTAAATTAATTTCAATATATTCTTCGGGAGGCTGCGTTTGTACAACCGGTTGATAAAATTTAATGAACAGCACCAGTAATAACAATGCACCTGCGATACCAGCCGTGTAAAGTGATGCCTGTATATTTTTTTGGCGATTGAAATCAGCGGTCATGGCTATTGAGTTATTCATACAAATATAGAGTTGTGCGGTTTGATACTGAAACGATGCAAAAGTTAGAAAAATTACATCAGCCGCTGAAATCAGCTAATATCTTTTAACATAATCATCTGCGGTAGGGTTGACTTAAGGCTGGAATAATTGTCTGCATAAAAACCAGCAAGGCTGTTCTAAAATATCAATTTTAATACCCGACTTGAACATAATATCCATAAACCGTAATGCTCCATTGGCTAAAAAGCTTTCGCCAAGTAAATGCTGATGCCAAACCCAACCGAAGTCACGATGATTTAAACTATTTGATTTTGTAAAGCCATCGGAAAAAAGCAAGGCATGGCGGTTATATTATTTTATGAAAAACAAAGGAAATGTTGTTTTCCTGCACCTGTTTTTAAAAAGAAAGATTTCACCCGGTTACAGTTTCACTTCATGTATTTACTAACAGGTGCCGGCACGCTAAAAGTCATCGCCTTTGTATAACCTGTATCCTTTAGAAGACTACTTACAACAATGAAACACGAGGGTTTTCCAGAGCTTTTATTATTACCAGTTTTAAAAAATTAAAAATCAATGTTTATGTTATCAGCATTTAAGAAAGTCACCATTGCAGGTTTGTTATTCACTGCGTTTACCGCCTGCAAAAAAGATACGGAAACAGTAAACAACCCGGTTTATAATTTAAGGGGCAATGCAAATGGAACACAGGAAGTGCCGGCGAGGACAACTACGGCTACCGGAACTATATCAGGTACTTATGACAAAGACAAAAACCTGATGACTTATACCATTACGTGGACCGGACTTATTGGTGGCAATCCCACAGCCGCGCATTTTCATGGTGCTGCTGACCCCGGAGTAAATGCAGGCGTATTAGTTCCTTTTGCAAATTTTCCAACTACGCCCTCAGGAACTTACAGCAGCACTCAAACTCTAACAGATCCGCAAGAGACAGATTTTACTAATGGCCTTTGGTATTATAATATTCACAACGCTACCTTTCCTGGCGGAGAGATCAGGGGCCAGATTTTTTTGACACAATGAAGAATTGCGAGAAGCAAATAGCCAGTAGCGAGTAGCCATTTTATTTGAGGTTATCTCAAATAAACCCTTTCGGGTTGATCGAAGGGGTTTATGGTAATTATAACCTCTGTTATTTTATACTTGAAATCAGAAAGAGTGGGTTTAAAAGCACTTGCTACTTGCACCTACTTATTTGCTTGATCAATGCGCAAAATCTTTTTGATAGTTACCCTTTATTCGTTCTATTGGCGGATTGAAATAACCAAACTTCAACAAGGGGAATTCTTCTTTTAATAGGTTCATTACTTGTTTAACACCAAGAATTTCCCCTGTTTGATGAACGCTTACCTTACCAAGATACCAGTCAGGATCAATATTGAAATTACGCCATTGGATCATATTCAAATCTGTGTCAATGATCAATTGCCGGAGTGCTTCGTATTCTTCTACTGAATCTGTCAGACCTGGAAAAACAAAGTAATTAATAGATGTCCAGCCTCCGGCATCACGAACCACTTTCAGGCTTTCAATAATGTCTTCAAACTGGTAATTATTAGGTCGGTAATAAGGCAGGTATAATTCTCTCCGGGCAGAATTAGTACTTACCCGGATAGAGTTCAAACCAGCATCGCACAAAGCCTTTACCGCAACAGGATCAGAACCATTGGTGTTAATATTGATGCTGCCTTTTTGGGTATGCTTTCTTATTTCAATAATACTTTCCCTGATGGTCTTCCACATCAACAACGGTTCACCTTCACAGCCTTGTCCAAAACTAACAATGGGATAAGGCGCAGTTTCCAAATGCGGCACAGTGTATTCAACAATTTCTTCTGCCGTAGGCTTAAAAGTTAACCGGTCCTGCGTAGAGAAAATAGTTTCTTCTTCAGGCTGAAAAGAAATGCAGCCCACACAATTAGCATTACAAGCCGGCGAAGTTGGAATAGGACATTCCCACCGGCCTATAAAAAAATTACGTGCAGCAGGGCAGTGATAAGTTAATGCGCAATTGTTGGCAAGATGCGCTACCAAACGATTTTGTGGAAAAGCTTTTAGCAAATGTGTAACACCCGCTTCAACTTTCGGAATATCAAAGCCCTCATTTTCCTGGCGTATGTCATCTTCAATGCGGGTTGCAGGAACGAAAAATTTTTCATCATGCCAACCGGCAGCCGTATAACAAAAAAGTGGGAGAGTAGGTGCATCAGGCGCAGTTTCGTAAGCAGCCAGGTAAAAGCCTGTATGTGCCGGTGGAATAAAAGCCGCAACAGCCCAGCCTTTATCGCAAAGACGCATTTCACCCGTTTTTACATCAATGCCAATACCTCTTCTTCCCGGCAATTCATATAGCTGTCCGCCCTGTGGCAACTCAATCCATTCGTCTTCCGGTACCGGCATAGCATCCCAACCGGAACGGCCAACGGCATAAAGCGCCTGGTCTTCAAAAATGGTTCCCTTGCCGTCGGAGTATAGGAGAAATGGAGACATGTTTATAGTTAATAAGTTTATAGGTTGATAAGGTAGCAAGTTAGTACGTGGGTTAAATCATAGTATAACCTGTCAATTTTTTCAACCTGCCAACTTCTCAACCTGTTCAATTTTTTCTTTGCAAAAAGCGTTCATTTTTACTACTTCTAATTCCGAAAGATCCTGCATCACCTGGTACTGCAAATATTTTTTCCCTTTGTGAAAAAAGGTAATAAAATCGTGGCGAACCGTAACACTTTCCAAGATCGTCCATTCCACCAGGTGATCCCGGTAAGAGCCTGGTACTTTTATACCTTCCTCGGTGAGAACAATGTTCGTTTCCTGGAAAGCTTTTTTTTCTGTAAAAAATAAGATCAGCGTTAAAAAAGCCCACAGGAAAAGACCGATGTAATCGATGCTTGTACCAATACGATACATAAAGAATCCAAAAATTAAAAACGTTACTGTTTGAAGAAAACGTAGAGCCGGATTATGTTTAGCCGTAATGTCAAATCGTTTTCTAAAGAAGCCATAATAAAGTGAAACTGTAGCGACCAGGATGAATGGAAGAACTGGTGCTATAGAAGGTTCATCTATGTATTTATATAAATCAAAGCATTTTATGAACAGAAAGAAGCCGACGATAATATGAACAAAAGCCATACTGCGCCTCCGTTTTTCAACACCTTCTATTTTAACTGTAATGGTGTACATGCTAAGCCGGGTTTGAAGCCACCATTAAATTACACAACTTAAATAAAACTCTGGCTCCCACGTTGGCATCCCACGCATTTTCGCTGGTGCTTACTTCACTTAAATCAAAGCCAATTATTTTTTTACCGGCTTTTGTCATCTTATCGAATAAATAAAATACCTGTTCGGTTTCAAAACCGCCTTGCACAGGTGTGCCGGTACTGGGACAAAGTTTAGGATCTAATCCATCAATATCAAAAGAGATATAAACTTTTTCAGGAAGCTGGCTAACCACTTCATCAACAATTTGCCGGAAGGTTTCGCCTTCGTACTGGCGCACCCTAATTTCCTGGTCGAAATACGTTCTTACCCGTTCCTTGTTTTCCTGTATAAAATTGTGTTCTCCTAAAGAATAATCCCTGATGCCAAACTGCACCAGCTTTTTCATTTGCGGAATTTCGTTCAGCATATTAAACATGATGCTGGCATGTGAATAAGTGAACCCTTCATACGACTCCCGCAAATCGCAATGGGCATCAATTTGAATGATCCCGAATTCGCCATGCTTTTCAGCAATTGCTTTCATATAACCAAGCGGTGTGCTATGATCGCCGCCTAAAAGGCATACTAATTTGCCGCTGTCTAAAACGGCCTTTGATTGCTGGTAAACCCAGTCATTCAAAAAATGCCCGCCTTCGTTTACTTCCCTTAAAGTGCGGCACATAAACTGGTTATCGCCTACTACTTCGCCTTTTGATATGTAATCAATATATAACTCGGCTTCTTTACGTAAATAGTCGCTTTTGAGCAGAAGCTTTTTATCTATTTCCTTCATGTAAAAGCCTTCCTTCCAACCTTCAGGGTATGTAGGGTCAAAGAGGTCAACCTGCAGGGAAGCATTCATAATTTGTTCTGCCGCCCTTGCCGTGCCCGAACCGAAGCTCACTGTTACTTCCCAGGGTATCGGCAGGATGATCAGCCGGGAATCGTCTTCTGAAAAAGGCAAACCGAAAATATTGTTGTTAGGGTTACCAACGCTATTCTGGTCAAATGTTGTAAGATCAACCATGATTGTTTTTTGAAAGCGGACAAAGGTAGGAGTGAATGGTGAATGATGCAAACTATGCGAAACGTCAAACGTTAAACGTGAAACAGGCAAACCTTATATAACCCGGGTTTTCTCTTGTCCACCTTCTACATTTTATGTCTCACCTTCGGCTTATCGTTTTGTGAAAACTTCAATTCATACATTAAATCAGCTATACTGCATCTGCCTGAGGACGTTTTTGGGCTACCTTTGTTCCGCCATCCTACAAACTCATTATGAAAAAGATTCACATTGCTCTACTTATACTTGTTATTTCAGGGATCGTTGCCATGTCTTTCTTTATAAAAGACCTTACAACACAGGAAACATTCACATCTGCAAAAGAACGGGGTGAAAAGTATGTTGTAGTGAAAGTAAAGCTGGATAAGGCTACGCCGATTGAATACGATGCAGTGAAAAACCCTAACCAGACCGTGTTCTATGCGATGGATGCGGAAGGACTTCGCCAGAAAGTAGTTTACAATAATGCCAAAATAACCGACATGGAGCGCTCCGAAGGTCTTGACCTTAACGGCTATATGCGCGATGGTTATTTTGAATGTAATAAGATTCAAACCAAATGCCCTTCAAAATATAAAGATGATATGAAGGCTGCGGAAAAAAACCTGCCTTCAGCAACAACTACCACTCAATACTAATTACGGATGAATTATATAGGTGAGCATTTACTCCCCGGAAAGCTTGGACATCTTTTTATATTGCTTTCCCTTATTGCTTCTTTAGCAGCGTCGGTCAGTTATTTTTTAAGTGTGCAAAGCAAATCTTTGGAACAGCAGCAAAGCTGGAAAAAGTTGGCCCGCATCTTCTTTTTTACCGAAGTGCTTTCTGTCTTCTGCATTTTCGGTATCCTTTTTTACATCATCAGCAATCATTATTTCGAATATAAATATGCATGGCAGCACAGTTCAAAATCGTTGGAGCCTAAATATTTATTAAGCTGTTTCTGGGAAGGACAGGAGGGGAGCTTTTTGCTTTGGAGTGTGTGGCATTGCGTGTTGGGTTCCATTTTTATCTGGAAAGAAAAAGTTTGGGAAGGGCCGGTGATGACAGTGGTAAGTTTTGCTCAGTTCCTGCTGGCAACAATGCTGGTTGGCATTCCGTTCCTGAACATGGGTTCCAATCCTTTTTTACTATTGCGTAATTCAGGTGTGTTGGATAATGCACCGGTTTTTCATGATATGGCCGGGGGCTTCCGCCAGGATTATCTTTCAATGATAACCGATGGAAATGATTTGAATCCTTTGCTGCAGAATTACTGGATGGTGATTCACCCGCCGGTTTTGTTCCTTGGTTTTGCTTCGACCATTATTCCTTTTGCATTTGCAATTAGCGGGTTATGGACCAAAAAGTTTGGCGCATGGACAAAAGCTGCTTTACCATGGGCTCTTTTTTCAACGGCTATTTTTGGTACAGGAATTATGATGGGTGCCGCATGGGCTTATGAGTCCCTGAACTTTGGTGGCTACTGGGCCTGGGACCCGGTAGAAAATGCTTCACTTGTGCCGTGGCTGATCTCCGTAGCCGGCTTGCATACATTGGTAATTTACAGGCATACCGGTAATGCTTTGCGAACAACATTTTTGTTTTTCATTCTCTCCTTCATTTTTGTTTTATACTCTACCTACTTAACCCGCAGCGGCGATTTGCAGGATACATCTGTTCATGCATTCACCGGAGAGGGAATTACTAAATGGCACCTGCGCATTTTTTTATTAGCCTTCCTGGTACCATCGCTTGGCTTGTTTTTCCAACGCTATAAAAAGATCCCTTTCATTGCAAAGGAAGAAGAAGCTTCTTCACGGGAATTTTGGATGTTCATTGGCTCGCTGGTAATATTTTTATCTGCCATGTTGATTATTACCATGACTTCTGTTCCTGTTTTCAATAAAATTGCAGGCTTGTTTACAGGAAAAGAAAAAACATTTACACCCATTGCTTTAGGGGAGGATGCAGCGTATTCCTATAATCAAATTCAAATTTTTGTTGCTATCATTTTAGGCTTACTTACCGCTACAGGTATGTACTTAAAATACAAAGCAACCGGAGCTCCATTTTTAAAAAAGCTACTCTTACCGCTTGTTATCGGAACCATTGCCGGTATAGCTATTGTTTATTTTGGCGATGTAGACTATCGCGAAAAAACAGCAGGCTACATGGTGGCAATCTGGATTGCACTGGTAGCCGCTGTTTTTTCATTGGTTGCTAATGCCAGTTACCTTTTTACAGGATTAAAAGGCAGCATGAAACGTGCAGGCGGCGCTATTTCCCATGTTGGCTTTGCCACCCTATTGATAGGTATTCTAATCTCGTCTTCTAAAAAGGAAGTGCTTTCTTACAACACTACAGGCATCTTTATGGATTTTGGCAAAGACAGCAAAGAGAAATCTGGAGAAAATCTTACTCTTATAAAGAACATCAAAACAGACATGGGAAAGTTCTTTGTTACATACAGTAAAGACTCTACCCACCCACAAAAACCGCTTTGGTTTTACCACCTGGCTTTTGAAGCAAAAGACGGAAAGGATTCTTTTGTATTATCGCCAAATGCCTTTGTTAATTATAAAAACCAGGAAGGGCTGATGGCTAACCCTGATGCAAAGCACTATTGGAACTACGATATTTTCACCTACATCACTTCATTGCCCGACCCATCCAAGAATGCCGACACAGCTACATTTAAAACAGTGCAAAGCAAAGTAGGCGATACCGTTTTTTATTCAAAAGGTTTTGCCGTTGTAGAAGATGTGGCTTCGTTTAAAAATATACCAAACGTTCCGTTGAGTGCTAACGATAGTGCATCCGTAGCTACACTGAAAATATTCTCTAAAACAGGTTCTATTTTTACCGGCAAGCCCATCTTAATTAACAAAGACGGAGCTGCGTTCCCGCAAACCGATACACTGGCAGCAGAAAGCCTGGTGTTTCAGTTGCAGAAGGTAGACGGAAAGAATATTGAGTTAGGGATAAAAGAATCTGCTTCCATCATGCAATACGTTACCCTGAAGGCATATAAGTTTCCCTTTATTAACCTTGTGTGGCTGGGAACCCTGATTATGGTTGCCGGTATCTTTATCAGTATGTTTTACCGCAGGCAACAAGGACGCCGTACTACAGGGAACTTAAAAGTGATTCGCAAACAGCAGGAGCCTTCTGAAGTGGTCAGTTAATTTTAGCCTTTTTTAAACAGCGTTTGAGGGAACGGTTTTGTCTTTTGTACGTACATTAGTTTCCTATAGACGTATGCGTTTCATTCTACTATTTTTTACCACATTTCTTTTTTCCGCGACCCTCACCATCTGCAGGGCGCAGGATTCAACTTCTCAAAGCAAATGGGGCCGTAACGATACCATTATTGTACAGGCCATCATTGTTGATGGAGAACGCTATCCCTATAGTGAACTTCCCATGGTTTATATTACCAGGATGCCTTATGACAAAATGGTAAAACAGCTGGAAAAATATAACCGCTTGCGCAATGCGGTGTATGTAACCTATCCGTACGCAAGGCAGGCCGGTGTAGTGATAAATGATGTAAATGCGCACCTGATAACAGTTAGGGAAAAAGGCGAACGAAAAAAATACATTAAGACAAGAGAAAAGGAATTAAAAAAACAATTTTCCGACCCGCTTTCAAATTTATCCGTCTACCAGGGTAAGGTTTTAATGAAGCTTATCAATCGCCAGACCGGTAACAACTGTTACGAATTGATAAAAGAATACCGCGGCGGTTTGCAGGCCAGGCTTTACCAAACCGTTGCCTTTTTTGTCGGCTCCAGTTTAAAGCAACCCTACGACTGGCAGAACGATGCTACCGACAAGCAGGTAGAAACTATCGTACGAGAAATTGACGGTGTGTGGTATAATAATCCATATAGGCCGGGAATAAGGCCGTTGGCTGGAAATTGATATGACCCTTTTTGTAAAACGGATGCTGGCGCTTATTGCATACCCTTTAGATCGCTCATACGCTAACATCGGCGAAAGAAAAACAGAAAAAATAACCGGTCCGGTAAATTATTATCACATAGCTAATCCCAACTGACGCACTCCTAAATGAAATGTAGCTTCATGTTCAAGAAGCCATTTCTTCCGCCATAAGCCACCCGCATATCCTGTTAATGATTGATCGGAGCCAATTATACGGTGACAAGGAACAATAATAGCTAAACTGTTTTTACCATTGGCAGAAGCAACAGCCCGTATGGCTTTAAGGTCGCCGTATTGTTTAGAGAGTTGATTATAACTTATGGTTTTGCCATAAGGAATTTGTAAAAGCAAGTCCCAAATTTTTTGTTGAAAGGGCGTGCCCCTTTGTTGCAAGGGAAGATCAAATGTTTTTCTTTTTCCTGCGAAGTATTCATCTAACTGGCCTACACAAGTTTGTAAAAGCTGATGATCATATCCTTCTTGTCTTTCATCTTCCTTTGAAAAAAGCACTGCCTCAATATTCACATCCGAACATTGAATTTTTAAATTGCCAAGAGGAGAAGAATAATGTGTTGAGTAGATTGTCATCCTATTTTTAAACCATTTGAAACCGGCATCTGGGGGCTTAATAAAACTACCTCCTTATTCTCGTCATAAATGCCTAGCACCAGGCATTCGCTGATAAAACCTGCAATATTTTTTGGTGAAAAGTTAATTACTGCAATCACCTGTTGTCCTTTTAAACTTTCAACCGAATAGTGCTTTGTAATTTGTGCCGATGATTTTTTCAAACCTATTTCGTCGCCAAAATTGATGGTTAACCGGTAGGCAGCTTTTTTGGCTTTGGGAAATTCAACAGCTTCTACAATTGTGCCTACCCGTATATCAATCTTTTCGAAATCGTTCCATGAAATTGTTTCCATGACAAAAAATTAATCCAGCAGATCGGAGAGCCGCTGCAACTCTTCTTTTTTATAAAATTCCTTCTCGTTATCAAAACATTTACCCATTTCCTCCAACAGATGTTGAATCACTTTTTTATTTGACAACGGCTTAAAATAGGAGTGAACCGGCGGCACGGAAATGCGTTTGAAATAACTTTCTATGTCTTTATGGGTAAACACCATTCCGCTGGAAGGATCTATGTAAAATTCAATCTTAGAGATGTAGTCTTCAGCGCCTTCGTTGCTGTAGCCAGGCTTGAAGTAGGCAAGCACGAATTGTTTAGGCACGCCTATAGCTTTTACAGGAATATCCAATAGTTCGCAAAGTATCAGGTAAATAATGCCATCACTTAGCTGGTTTCCTTTCTTCGATTCTACAACTTTGTGTATAAAGAATTCATTCAGTTCCGTATAATTGATCTCAGTGCCCTTGAAGCCATAATAACTATATAAAATGCCGCTGACAATTCTT
>JAQBNG010000044.1 GCA_028288675.1 Flavisolibacter sp.
GGATGGTTTTGCTTACTTAACTCAACATAGTTTTTTCTTACCGCATCTTTAGGTGGTAAAAAGGAAACTGGTAAATTAAATAGCTCGAAATAGTTTAGCATCTGTTTTAAAAATATCATTAGGTTGCGGTTACAAATGTAAACAGTACATGTACAAATAATGGCAGGAACAAAAGAAACCTTCAGTGATGCTGAGTTGATCAGTTGCTTTATGAATAACACCCGGACAGACGCCGCACTAAGGTTTATGTACCGTGACCATTTCGACCTGTTAAGCCGCTATGTTTTTAACAACAGTGGCAATGAACAGGATGCCGAGGATATTTTTCAGGAGGTGATGGTAGCTTTTATCAACCTGGTGAAGGCGGGAAGGTTCAGGGGTGAGTCAAGTATTAAAACTTTTCTTTTCTCACTCAATAAAAATATCTGGCTAAATGAATTAAAAAGAAGGGGGCGTGCAGTAGCAAGGGAAGAAAAATATGAACGGTTGAACGACCACAAAGAACTTACAGCGGATAGTATAATGGAACTGCGCCAGGCTAAAAACGACCTCATGAAATTGATAGATGAACTGGGCGAAGCCTGTAAAAAAATCCTTCTCCTTTATTATTTTGAAAATAGGAGCATGAAAGAAATTTTAGCTACACTGCCTTATGAAAACGAGCAGGTTGTGCGTAATAAGAAAAGCAAATGTTTAAAAAAATTAGAAATGAATGTGAGCACAAATAAGGCTCTTTACCGTCAATTGAAAAACTATCTACATGGATGAACTACTACAAAATGAAAATTTACTTATTAGCTACCTTGATGGCGAATTGCCCGAGGCTCAAAAAGAGGCTTTAGAAAAGCGTTTGCAAACTGATAAGGCCTTACGGGAACAGTTGACAAATCTGCAGGTGGCGACGCAAGCCATCAAACACTTTGGAACTACGCAGCAAGTTGCTTTTGTTCATGCACAAATGATGCAGGAGTTAAAATCAAAGAAGGCAAAAGTTTTTTCTATAAGCAAAACAGTACGCTATACCATGGCTGTAGCTGCTAGTATATTGATTTTATTTATTGGAGCAAGAGTTTTCGAGGCATTGCAATTATCTCCCCAAAAATTATACGCAGAATCATTTGTTGATTTTAATGTTTCAGGCACACGTGGCAAAGAAGCTACTATTTCTGAGATAGAAAATAGCTATCAAAAAAAAGATTACAAGGCTGTTATCGGGGCTATTCGTTCCACTCATCTGTATGCAAAGGATAGTTTGCTTATTGGCTTATCTTATTTACAAACAGATCATCTTGACAAGGCAATTAGCTTCTTCCAAAAATTAGCTTTTTCAGAAAATGATTTTCAACAGGATGCTGAATATTACTTGTCCCTTAGTTATCTAAAGGATAAAAAATATGATAGTGCGCTACAATTAATGCAAAAGATAGCGGCCAATCCATCGCATCTTTATCATGCCCAATTGAGCGAGGACGTACTTGCCAAAGTAAAAAAATTAGCTGGCAAATAACTCAATGGTTATTACTTCATCCTTAACTGATTTATGCCTGGCTTTGCCGGGCTTTTTTTATTAAAACAAAAAGAAGTAATAATGGAAGAAACCCTGCTACAACCCATCTCCAATTAAAAGCTTTAGGACCTTGGTAAGCACCTACAAAAACAAGATGCGACCAATAATACGGCTGTTTCATTCGGGGATTAATGGTCCTGTCATTCAGGTAGTCGATTTTAGCCTTTTGCACTGCTTTGCTAATAGGGTAGCCCTCCTGTAAATACCTGTGCATTCGGGCCGTTAAGTATGCAGTTGAAAAATCATCAGCTTTCCAAAGAGTAGTAATAATATTAGGGCACCCTGCATAAGTAAAGGCCCGGCTTAAGCTCATAACACCCTCGCCTTTTACTAAATTCCCACCCCCGGTTTCGCAGGCACTTAAAATAACCAAGCCTGTATTCTGCATCGAAAGATTATAAATTTCCTGTGCGTATAAAAGCTGGTCACCCTGTGTGCCCGATGGCGCAAACGCAATATAAGAAAGGTTATCAGAGCTGCTGTTTACAACAGCATGTGTCGCAAGATGCACAATTTTATAAGCCGGGCTGTTTTGTAAAAAAGCTGCCTTCGTTGCAGCGGTATCTAAATATTGCCGGCCTTTTAATCCTGAGATTTCCTGTGCTGAATTTGGAAGCTGGGCCAGTGAGCCACTATAAGATTGATGGGCAAAAGGAGCAAAGGACGCCGTTTGTGCCCCCTCAAAATTTATCTTGTTTTTTATAAGTAGCGCAGTTGAAAATTGGTATTGAACGGCTACGTTTTGTATCAGGTATTCTCCTTTGCTGTTTTTAATCGTTTCAAAAGGAAAGTAAGCCAGTATATCATCTGGAATGATAATGAGTTGTTCTAATTTAATGTTTGGCAGATGCGATAAAAACAGTTCATAGTAGCCGGTTTCCTGGGCATGCATTAAATTAACCGAAGGAGATTTCAGGCCGCTGATTTGCCTTTCCAATCCTTCATAGAATTGAACTGGTAATCGTTGCTGAAAGCAGTCGGCATTGTCATTTGTAATAACTAAAGTGGTTAAGTTTTCTTCAGAAAGATTATAGGAGATTACCGCCGTTTTATCATTCAACAAAGTAGTTTGTAAAGAGGCGATAGTTGGCATGTTATCTTCCTTGACAGGTTGCTTCTGGTATAAACTTTCCTGGATCTTACCCAATTCAATTTCATAGTCCCTTATACTACTATTGATTGTCAGCAGTTGCACGCTATCGTTTAGCTGTGCGGCCCTGATAGACAAACGGGTTATCTCCTGTTTAATAGCCTGTTCTTTTTGCAATATAGGTGCAGCTTTTCCTTTTACTGTTGTTCTTGTCGTCTGCCTGTTCAACGCAAGTATAGCGGCTTTGCTTTGCTGGTCGAAAAAGTATAATGCCTCTATATACTTTTTGTTGCCGGTCTGTTTGTATAGTGTAAAGGCGATATCGATAGGCTTGCTATGGATAACATATTTTATTTTAGTTAAAAAAAGGCGGGCTTCATCGCTGTCATACGTTCGCTCTACATACTGTATTAATGCGAAAGCCGCTTCATACGTTTCTAACTCTTTCGCAGCCCATTTTTGTAAAGCTGACTGCAAATAAAGTGCATGGTAGGTTTCGGCTTTTGCTACCAGCGTATGAAAAAGATTAATGTACGAAAAGGCTCCTGAAAATCGCTTTGGATTTGTATGAATAGAAGTGTAGGTGAAGGAAGGATAAAACTGATGCAATGCCTGCTGGTAATATTGCAAAGCATCATTAAGATGATGCTGTTCCTTTTCCAGGTCACCATACGTTTTTAAGGTTCTTCCGTAATCTATGCTTAACCCGGAAGCATTATAAACCTGGTTTTCACCTGTTGCTAATTGTAAATATTTTTTTACAGAATCAGTCTGTCCAAGCTTGAAATATGCATTGGCCATATCGTTATACAAACCAATGCGTAAATAATTGGTGTACTTCACCTGCTTAAAATAACGAATTGCCTGGTGTGGGGCACCCAGGTAAAGTTGTATGAGGCCAAGGTTGTTGTTAATTTGATTTAAGAAAAGCTTTCCCCCTGGAAGCAAGGACTGGTAGATAGTATTTGCCCCGTTATAATCTTCCAGCTTGTACAACACTGTAGCCAGGTTGAGTTGATAGTTTTTTAATAATTCCTTGTAAGAAGGATTGCCGGGAGACAGGATGGATGCCGCTTTTTGAAAATAGTTTTTTGCTTGCCTGAAGTTGCCGTATTCGAAATAAATACCCCCCAGGATGTTATAAAGCCTTTCACTTTCCTGGAGTGGTTGCGCAATTTTTTGTTGAACGTCTTCTGCTTTTTTTAAATACGCTGTTGCCGAATCCATCCTATTTTGATGATAGTAAATCAGCCCTGCGAAAATGTAAGGTTTAAAAAGAAAAGTATCGGCAAGCATTGGAAGCTTTTGCTTTAAAGCTATGGCCAGGTTATAAAACTGCAAGGCTTTGGGAAGGCTATCAAAATAATGTTCCAGTTCGCCTGCTTTTACGGCTGCAAAAAAGTATAAGGAATCAATTGAAGTTTGAGTGCCAGGCTGTGTTTGAAGGAAGCTGGCAAACTTTCTTAAAGCAGATCGGTTGAGCTGTTCTTCCTTCTCCTCACTGTAATTGTTTGTAGTGCTTAATTGTAAGGCTTGATGATAATCTTTTTCGCCCTCGTAATAAAGTTCTATCCCTTTTTGTGTAGTTGGTAAGCGTTTTTGCGAAAGAGCGCTAATAAGCAGGCCTGTACAAATAAATAAAAGCAGTGCGCAAATAACACGTACAAGCGACACCGGTATTAATGGCCTATTATAACTAAGCAAGGAGGGCGGGGTTTTGATAAAGATAAGTCACTGGGTAAGTTGTTATCTATGGCGCCAAACGTTGAAGGAATTGGTGCTGTTTTAAAGCCGAGCGTCATAGCCTGGTGGGCCTGCATTAATGAACTTACATTACTCGGAACATCGGCAAGCGTATTATAATAGTAAAGAACAATTTCAATACTGTTTCTAACACTTTTACTGTTGTCATCCACTGCGTATTTAACGGTTGCTTTTTTCCACCCCATCAAAGGATTGCTGTCAAAAAAACCCCTGCGTGCCGATTCCTTAATATTGATCTGTCCATTGGTTGGGTTAATTGCGAATTCATCATCATGCTGAAGATCGTAATTACCCCGAGGTATCGCTTCTAAAGGGTTACCGTTATAAAATGGATGGATGATTGAATCGCCCTGGGCCAGGTTATAAATTTTATCAACATAAGTAATGCCGGCGATGAGAATATTTGTTGAATCCTCTTCGTTCGTGGTGTTCGATTTATATTTTATTTTATACCATAGCCCTGTTTGACTGGCTCCATCTGTTCCATTCACAGTAACGGTTATCTTACCCGTGGCTTCATCAATTTTTAAGTTATTAGGGAAAGTTGTATAAGTGCCTTCTTTTAATTTTAAGGGAGAAATAACATAATCAGCACTTTTCAGGTAAAAGATCGAATCGCCATAACTAAGCTTTAGATTGCCACCATTCAAAGGAGGAGTAATGCAACCACAATCTCTTTTACTGCATTGTGTAAGATTAAATAAACCGAAAAACAATGCAATGAGATAAAGCAGTTTCTTCATAGAAATGGTTTGTTATTTCAAATTTAATCTAAAAATCAATGTTTAAACGTCAGGGTTTTGTCAGGTTAAAATTTTCCCTTCACATTTGTAATCTCACTGCCGCAAGATGTAACCATCGCTTATGATAAAAACAGGAATCATTAAAGAAGGAAAAATACCAGCCGACAACCGCGTAGCACTTACCCCGGCACAATGCAAATGGGTGCAGGAAACCTATCCCGGATGTAAAATAGTTGTCCAGCGTTCTGAAAACCGCTGCTTCCAGGATAGGGAGTACGCCTTTTCAGGAATAGAATTGGTTGATTCGCTTGACGATTGCGACATTCTAATAGGTATTAAGGAAGTGCCGCCCCACCAGATATTGGAAGGAAAGAAATATTTATTCTTTTCTCATACCTGCAAAAAACAGTCGCACAATCAAAAGTTGCTACAAACAATCATTCAAAAAGGATGCACACTCATTGATTATGAATGCCTTCGTCATGCTGACGGGCAGCGTATTATCGGCTTCGGTTTTTTTGCCGGCATTGTGGGAGCGCATAATGGTATTATGGCCTACGGAAATCGTACAGGAGCTTTTGAGCTAAAAAGAGTATTTCAGCAAAAAGATTTTAAAACGCTTATTCACACCTACTTTGGATTAAAGCTCCCCAACATAAAAATTGCTGTCACTGGTTCGGGCCGTGTCGCGCATGGCATTCTCGAAATTATGAACCTGATGGGAGTTATCGAAGTGGAGAAAGAAGACTACCTGTCCCGCGATTTTGCTTACCCCGTTTATGTTCAATTAAAAGGGGGCGATTTGTACAAGCGGATAGATGGCCAGCCTTACAGCCGCGAAAATTTTCATCATCATCCGCAGGAATATTACTGTCGTTTTCCGGATTACATTCCACATACAGATATATTAATGAACGGTATTTTTTGGGATACCCATGTGCCGCGGTTATTTGAAAAAGAGGCTGTCCGTCAGCCGAATTTTAGAATTCAAACCATTGCCGATGTAACCGACGATGCCAATGGCTCTGTGCCGGTAAATGTTGGCGATGTTACTATTGAAGAACCGGTATATGGAATTGATAAGGGTACGTTTGAGAAAACTGCACCTTACCTGCCTGGCAGTATTGATGTAATGGCCGTGGGAAACTTGCCCAATGAGTTGCCAAGGGATGCTTCTAAATATTTTGGAGAGCAGCTGATAAAATATGTGCTGCCCGATCTCTTGACAGGTGATTCGGAAATTATAAGCAGGGGAACTGTTGTAAAGGAAGGAAAACTTACAGAGGAGTATAACTATTTATGTGAGTATGCAGCCGGGAATGCGGAGGAATTGGGATGAGCAAGCTATAAATAAGCAGCTATCACATTTCAGATGCCTTTCCTGTGTGCCCTTCATTGTTCTTTGTGCCCGGGCTATTTTGGAACACGACTTACATAATGGAGGCACTAAGAACACAATGTAATACACTTACACAAAAAGGTAAACACCTCTTATTTCCCTGCATCAACTTTTCTATTTTTCCGGACGGTATCCCAATAAGGCTTACCATAATTCACTAAAATTTCTTCTCCGGGCTGAATATTTTTTGTGGCGATAACAAAAGCTCTTAAGCCCTCATTATAAAATTCTGCATTATTAGTAATTCCCTTTACCCTGGTTATTCCTTTGGCATCATTGACATACCGGGCCAATGATTTTTTTTGATGACGGGCGTCGATAACATGCTTTGAATTGATGGTATAGAGGTAAACATTTTCCCAATCGTCTTTCACTTCTTTCCAGGTGGTTATTTTGCCTTTGTACTCAATGATACGCGTACCCTTTTCTATGAAAATTTTTGTAAATAAACCTTGCCCTGATCCCGGGATGGTTGAGGGCTTCACTTCCAGCTCTTTCTCTAATAATGCCATAATCGGATAAACTTATGAAGAAAAAATTAAGGAAGAGTAAAGAAATTAATAGTAAACAGAAACATGCTTATGCTATAAAACTATCTGCTGCATTGCCTTCCATTGTTCGCTACTCATTTCAAATTTTAATTCCCCTTTACCGTAGATGCCGGTCTCAATCCAGCCGGCTTTTCTATAAAAACATTCTGCCCTTGAATGTGGCGCTGTACTTAGCCAGACTGTTTTGGTTGTTTTCGAAAAATACCAATCCATCATTAACCGCTGTAGTTTTTTGCCAATGCCCTGTCCTTCATAATCAGGATGGATGAATAATGCCCAGATATTATTTCCTTCCAGGTCAGCGATAGAAAAGCCAACAACGTTACCATCCACTTCGCAAACCCAGCCTTTTCCCCGGCGAGTAATATAATCGGCATTATCGGCGTCGGTTACCAAAGCCGGATCGGATAAAATATTTTCTTTTACCGAATGCCGAACTACCTGCATTTGTTTTATATCGGCGATGGTGGCTTCTCTGAATTGCATGAAATAAAGTTAAGCGCGGCATCTTACTTTCGTTTTAAATAAATATGATGAATCAAAGAATTGTTCACCTGGCTTTAGTGGTTAAAGAATATGATGAAGCCATACAGTTCTATACCAATAAATTAGGGTTTGAATTAATTGAAGACACCGCTTTAAGCGAAACTAAACGATGGGTTTTGATAAAGCCAAAAGGAGATGGAGCCTGTAGCTTATTACTCGCCAAAGCTGCTAATGAAGAACAGGAAGCCGCTATCGGGCATCAAACCGGCGGACGGGTCTTTCTATTTTTACATACAGATGATTTTTGGCGTGACTATGAAAATATGAAGCAGAACAATGTAAAATTCGTGCGGGATGCTTCTGAACAGGAGCATGGAACAGTAGCCGTTTTTGAAGATTTATATGGAAACCTGTGGGATTTAATTCAGCCAAAGACTTCTTAAGTTTTTAGTTGCGTTGCTTTTTTTAGAATGCTTTGCAACCACTAGCTATAAATTGCATCTTTAACACTTGGTAGCGCTAACCCAAATCCATTGTATGAGCAATCACCTTCTTGCCGTAAAAGCTTTTCTTGACACCATAAAAAAACTTTCCTTTTTTGGGCGCCTTTTCGGTTGGGGTAAAGTAAAGCAAGACCTGGTAGATACCGCTGCTGCACTTGCTTCATTACAGAATGAATTAACATCTGCGCAGCAAAACTTAAGCAGCACTACATTACAACTTTCCGTGCTGCAGGAAACAAGGCGCAACCTGGAGATACAGTTGCAATCCCATACAAACGATTTAAGTATCTATAAAGAGCGAACCCTGAATTGCGAACGTGAAATACAAGCGGTACGGGAAGAAAATGTGCAGTTAAAAAAAGAAGAAGAGTTCCGCTCCCAAAAATATTCAGAAGAAATTGTTTCGTTGCAAGGCATCAAGCAAGGGTTACAAGAGGAAAGAGCCAAAGAAGTGCAGCTTCGTCATGAGGAAGAATTGAGCCGGTTAAGAAGTCAAAAAGAAACATGGGCATTGCACCAAACGGATGTACAAGGAAGAATAAAAGCCCTCTGTCAAAAACATACATTGAATTACGTGGACAAGGCGCCCTTCCGTGGCGACCCGGATAATACTTTGATGATCTGCGATGAGCATGTGGTGTTTGATGCCAAAAGCCCTGCCGGTGATGATCTGAAAAACTTCCCCCTTTATTTAAAAGCGCAGGCCGAAGGAGCAAAGAAATATGCAAGGATTGAAGGCGTGAAGAAAGATATTTTTCTTATCGTTCCCTCTAATACACTTCATTGCATAAAAGAGTTTGTTTATAATCTTGGCGACTATGATGTGTATGTTGTTTCGGTTGATGCGTTGGAGCCATTGATACTTTCACTTTGCAAAATTGAAGACTATGAATTTGCAGAGCAATTAAGCCCTGAAGACAGGGAAAACATCTGCCGCATTATTGGCAAGTTTGCCCACTTGTCAAAGCGCCGTATTCAAATTGATTCGTTCTTTGCCCGCCAGTTTATTGAGCTGGCTTATAAATGCGAGAATAGCTTACCCACCAATATTTTGGATAAAGTATTAGAGTTTGAACGTTCGGAAAAACTAAATCCGCCACAAGAGAAAAGAGCCAAAGCCATTAGCCTGAAGGAACTGGATATGGAGCATTCAAAAATTGAAACAGAAGTGGCGGCTAAAGGAATTTTATTACAGAATGACAGTATTTCCAATGTGCTGAATGGGCTGACACTTTATAAGTAATACTTTATGTGCAAAGCTGCTGGCCTGCTGTCTTTTTGTTTGATTACAGCAGCATGTTCGCATTACAAAAACATTTCGGTACCACTTGCTGCTTCGCAAACAATTACAGGTTCAGCGTTTTACAAAACTGCCGCCGCTTTCAATTGGCAACAACGCGATTCATTTGCAGTAAAGGAAATTCTTTCTGGTAACCTGCCATCTTTCTTTAAAAAGTTTGTTGCGGTATCTACATCAATCATTGATTCATCTACGGGTAAGATCATTCATGCTACGTATTATGTATCGCCTGATTATTTAAGCATCGGTACCGACAATGATTGGGCAAGAATAAATATTACACCAATGGCAGCGCAAAAGATTGCCGATAGTTTCAATTGCTTTTTGCCTACAAGAAAGATGGTAGATGCTATTTATAAAGCTGCTTTAGTAAAGCTGGAGCCTGTTCCGATGTATGCTTTTAGAGATAGCACGCCAACCATGTACCAGCATCATTTAATTATAGAAGGCCAGCGTAAGGGTAGGAGAGGACTGATTGCCGGTATAAAAAAAGACGTGGTAATTAGCGGAAGGATCGCAAGAGATGTAAAGCCTGACCGGGTAGCTATTTATGGATGGCATAAACTGGATGGGAAACCGATTCAACAATTATATACAGGACACGTAAGGTGGTATGTAGATTATAGTCAGGGCATACGGCTGGTGTACAGAAAAATAAAAGTTGAGGGGCGGTGGATGGATTATACCGAAGTATTAAGTCACCCGGTTTATAAACAATTTTTGTGCGACGAAGATTGGTGCGACTTCTACCGTTATGTTTATTAGTAGTATTAAGCTTTAGTGTTGGGTGGTAATAGAAAGTAACCAATACTAAGAATGAAATCGTGCCTTTTAATAACTTCGACGTCAATTAATTCTAAAGCTCATGTCCCACATAAACTCCATACCCCCTAAAACCCTTACCGCCGGAATCGAGGGTCATTATGTTCATGGCGATAAAACCACCCTCGGGCTAGTGATACTTGCCGCAGGCAGTACCGTGCCACCGCACCATCACCCACAGGAGCAAATCACCTACATCATAGAAGGCAGCCTGCAAATGGTAATTGATGGAAAAGATTGCTTGTTGGAGCCGGGCATGTACTATGTTATTTCTTCCAACATAATACACAGCGCAGTAGCCCTTACAGATTGCAAACTGATTGATGTGTTCAGCCCGGTGCGGGAAGATTATAGAACTGAATAGGCGGTAAGCAGTAGACAGTAAGCAATGCTATCGTAACTCGGTACCAAACGCCATCAAGGTGCGAGGATTACTTCGTGTTCTTCGTAGCTCTTTGCGTTCCTTGTGTTCCTCATAGAACACGACGTACACAAGAACCACAACGAACACAAAGTCCTTGAACCCCTGTTAGAGAGGAAGTACTATTTGGTTAAAGTAAAATCCGCTTCCTGAACTTTATCAGAACTCGTTCCGATAAAAACTTTAAAAGCACCCGCTTCAGAAACCCATTTCAAATTGCTGTTCCAAAATTTCAGCTTCTCTTCATCTATGGTAAAACTTACCAGCCTGCTTTCGCCTTTTTTCAACATGACCTTTCTAAAATCCTTCAACTCTTTCACGGGTCTTGTTATAGAACCAACCATATCCCTGATGTACAATTGAACCACTTCTTCGCCATCGTACGCACCATTGTTAGTAACCGTAATTGATGCCGTGATCTTCTCACCACTGCGCATGCTTGTCTTACTTAATTGCACCGGGCTATAAGTAAATGATGTATAGCTTAACCCATAACCAAAAGCATATAGCGGTGTATTGGCAACATCTAAATAATTAGATTGAAATTTTTGTGTTGGCTTCGCATTATCCTGCGGGCGACCGGTATTTTTATAATTGTAATAGATAGGTACCTGGCCCACGTTTCGTGGCCACGACATGGTAAGTTTCCCGGATGGGTTATAAGTACCAAACAAAACATCTGCAATAGCATTTCCGCTTTCATGTCCGCCAAACCAGACCTGCAGTAATGATGTTGCCAATGCACTTTCTTTTTCAATTGTAAGCGGTCTGCCACTCATTAATACAACTACTAATGGCTTGCCTGTTTTGGCTAATGCTTCCAATAACCGCTGCTGACTTGGTGGCAAACTAATATCCGATCTGCTTGCTGCTTCACCAGTAAATTCAGAAGCCTCACCAACAACCGCTACAATCACATCGGCACCATTGGCCACTGCCACTGCCTGGCTCAATAAGGCGTCCGGACGAAGAGCATCTATTGAAACCCTTTCGCCAAATACATTTGCCCCTTT
>JAQBNG010000058.1 GCA_028288675.1 Flavisolibacter sp.
GCGGACAACAAAACCTCTTTTGCGCCTTTTATAAAAAATAAAGAATCCCTTCTGCCAACAAACAGAAGGGATTCTTTATTTGAAATTGTGATTGAATTTAAACAGTGTCATCTTAACCCGAAGAGCCAAATACTGGCACAACCTATCTCCAGATACCTTTTAATTTATTATACTGCACTGTTTTGATCAACAAATGTTCCGGTGACTGAATTTGAATGTTGGTATAAAGCCGGGTTGGAAAGAAAATATCAGTCATAACAGACAAACCGCCATCCGCAAATATTTCTATTGACGCATTGTCAATAATAAAAATGATTTCAAAATTTTGTTTGGCTGACAATCGGGGTGCCGTATGTTTTTTTGCAAACTCTTTTTCAAAATTAATTTTACCTGAATTGCTTCTATCAACAAAATAATTATTGGTCGAGGCATCATAACCCGCAATCAGTTTCTCACCTCTTTCATTATCCAGGGTTATGGTAAAGCTTTCCAATTTATCACCTGCTATTTTAAGTTTTACAGGGCCTTGCATTTTTCCTGTCTTATTAGTGAGATCGAAAGATGTAGCATCAATATTTTCCAAAATAGTTTCTTGCTTAACTAATACATCTAACTCTTTTACCGAAGTTGCGGTAACCATGTATTTATCGCCAATTTTTTGAAGGCCTAATTCTCTTGGTACTGTCATTGCGCTACGCCATTTTTGCGTAGGCACTAAACTGGCATACTGCCAGTTGCTCATCCACCCTAAAAATAATTTGCGATCACCGGTATTGCTCCACGTAACACCTGCATAATTATCGCTCCCATAATCTATCCATCTTGTGTCGGTTGCAAAAGGAGTAAAAGCGGTACCATCAAATTCCCCGGTAAAATACTGTGTAGCAGAACCGCCGTTTGGCCCTCCCGGATTAATACTTACTAAAAGCACCCACACTTCTTTTCCTTCATACTGCAACGGAAAAAGGTCTGGACATTCCCATACGCCACCATGAGCACCAACTGTTGCGCCAAATTCACTTTGCTTGCTCCAGCTTTTTAAATCGGGCGATGAATAAAAGCTTATGCGATCTTTTGTTGCCAATGTCATTATCCATCGCTTACCTGCCTTGTACCAGCTAACTTTTGGATCGCGAAAATCTTTAATACCCGGATTTCGGAGTACCGGGTTCCCACTATACTTCGTCCATGTTTCTCCATCATCTAAACTATACGCAATGCTTTGGGTCTGGAAAGTCATGGAGCCACTTTTCTCTCCCTTCATGTCATGATGCGTAAAAATGGCCACCAAAGGAATTTTACCATCTTTACCAAAGCGCGATGTATTAGCTGAATCCACTACAACGCTGCCCGAAAAAATATAGCCAAGACTATCAGGATACAAGGCCACAGGGTGATGCTCCCAATAAACAAGATCTTTACTGGTGGCATGTCCCCAGTGCATTGGGCCCCACACAGTGCTATCAGGATAAAACTGGTAAAAAAGATGATAGGTATTATTGTAATACACCATGCCATTAGGATCGTTCATCCAGGCCTCTTTCGGAGAAAAATGAATTTGTGGGCGATGTGGTTCATCGTAATTTGTTTGTAGTACAGGCAATATTTTTTGATTGCTGCAGGCGGCAAAAAATATAAGTGCTACGCATTTAAGATAAGAGGACATATAAATGATTTTAGACTGTTTTCAGTATTAAACTGTAACCGGTTTAGGAAAAATAAACCACGGTGGAGCTGGTGGCTGTACTAACAACCACAGCTTTTACTGGTTATTGCCCATTTGTTGCACTTGCTTCTCTCTTTTATTCATTGACTAATTTCTTCTCCAAATCTTCCAGCGATACGCCTTTTGTCTCCGGCACTTTCATCAATACCCAAACTAATTGCAGCGCCATCATAAATGCGAAAAAAGCAAAAATGGGCCAGGGGTTATCTTTAAAAATTCCATTGTCCTTATCTAAAAAAATGGGTGTTACCAAGGTGATGATAGCAGCAAAAACCCAATGTATGCTGGCGCCAAAAGACTGCCCAAGGGCTCTCACATTATTAGGGAATATTTCAGAAATAAAAACCCAGATCACAGCTCCTTGTCCAATGGCATGAGCCGCAATGAACAGTAATAGAAAGGTCATTAATAAACCCGCACCGGCGCCGGAGTAAAAGCACCAGGCAACCATTGCAAGACTTGCGATGTATCCAAAGGAACCAATGAGCAACAACGTTTTTCGGCCAATGCGGTCGATAAGGTATAAGCCCACGAATGTAAAAAGGAGGTTGGTACCGCCAATAGCGATAGAGTTAGCCAACGATTCTTTAGAAGCCAGACCGGCTCTTTCTAAAATTTCGGGAACATAATATAAGATGAAGTTGATGCCTGATACCTGGTTAAAAAATGCTACCATAAATGCCAGCCAAAGAATGGTTTTATACTTACGGCTAAACAGGTTTGACCGGTTTCCTAATGAAGTTTCGTGCTGATGGCTTTTCATTATAGAGGACACTTCTGCATCCACATTCGCTACACCCAGCATTGATAAGATTTTCTTAGCCGAACCATCATCTTTTTTATTGGTCAGTAACCAGCGGGGACTTTCGGGAACACCAATCACCATCACCGAATAAATAAGTGCAGGAACAGCCAGGGCACCAAGCATCCAACGCCAGTCGTTAGCGCCGCCTACACCCTGCAAAAAATAATTTGATAGGAAGGCAACCAATATTCCAAATACGATATTGAATTGATAAAGAGCGACAAGGCGGCCACGGTTACCCCGTGTGGAGATTTCGGAGATGTAAGTGGGTGCAGCCACAGATGATACACCAATGCCTAAACCTCCAATAAAACGAAAGAAAGAAAACGTGTACGGATCTTGTGCGAACGCAGTACCAAATGCGGAAAGACTAAACAAGATACCGATCCAGACAAGGACTTTTTTTCGCCCCCATTTTTGCGTGGGAATGCCACCGAAGATGGCGCCAACAACTGTTCCCCACAGGGCCATTGACATAATAAAAAATCCATGAAATAAGGGCGACGTTTGCCATAGTTGTTTGATGGGGAGATTGGCGCCGGAAATAACTACCGTGTCAAAACCGAAAATGAAACCGGCAAGCGCGGCGGTTAGCGAAATACGGATGACATAGCCTGAAGCTTTAGCTAAACCGTTTTGTGGCAATAGGGCTGCGGCAGTTTTGTTTGGTTCTATAAACATGCTAATCGTTTTTTTTATTTTAATTTTTAGATAAGGCGGATAGGTTACTTTCTCTTTTCAAATTATGCAGGGTGGTCATCAAAAATTTATAGGTTCGGTTTAGTAGCAGTATACGAGGTCATTAACGATATTACTTCCTCAACTTGATAACGAGGACAGGCACCGAATTTTGTTGCTACCAATGCACCGATGGCTGACGCAAAGTTTAATGCAGTCTCAATACTTTGTTTAGCAAGAAGATTATAGATGAATCCTGCAAGAAAGGCATCGCCGCTGCCGACAGTATCAGCAACATTTACTTTAATTCCTTCATGGCGATACATCGTTCCTCTATGATTTATAATTGCACCATCGCCACCTAGTGTAACGATTACTGTTTCTAAATTGAATTGATCCTGCAGTAGTCTGGTGCTTTCTTCCGTGGTAGTACACCTGCCGAACCAGCCTGTAATCAGTCTCAATTCGGCAATGTTTACTTTTAGTATATCAGCTTTGGTTATTAAATATTCAACATCAATACGATGATAATTAGGAGGACGAAGGTTGACATCAAGCACATTTGTTTTTCCTAGATCCAGCAACCGGTGCAACGTTTCTTTTGATGTTTTGTTACGTGATGTAAGGCTGCCAAACACCAAAAATTCCGCTTCTTTAAGTAAATCAATAAAGCGTTCTTCCCACTCAATAAAATCCCATGCAGACGGAAATACAATATCATAAGCCACCTCATTATGTTCGTTTGGTGTAGCATAAACCAGCCCTGTGGGGTGAACGGGATCAACCTGGAAATAAGCTGTAGTCAAATCGTTTTCGGAAAGAATAGCTGTTAGTTTTCTGCCA
>JAQBNG010000141.1 GCA_028288675.1 Flavisolibacter sp.
GTTCTTCTCCATTCCGTCCATGCCTCGAACCCTTGAAAGCCATTCATTGCATAATATTTTTGAGTAATAATCGCTTTCACTCTGCCAGTCAAATCTGATGGCAACTGCGCATCAGGAGCAGTTGCTATGTATGTCGTATAATCGGCTGCAGATAAACCTAAAGCATCAAAACTTGCTTTGATTCCTGCTTTAAAGAGTGCATCTACATCACCCGATGCCCAACCCCTGGCTACAGCTTCGGCTTGTAAAAAATAGGACTCTGTAGCAGAAATAAACTTAACCGGCGCTATAGCAGCAACAGCGCCAGTGCTGGTAGAAAATCTACCCCCTGTAATAGCAGCAGGCAAACTGGGAGTGACCGAACTTTGTGTAGCAAAACTACCTTGAGGTATGCTGACCACGTTACCGGCGGTATTTGTTGTGTAAAGTAATTTCAGGCGGGGATCATTGTTTGCTGTCATTGCATTGACGGCTGTTGAACTGGCAACCAGGTTGGCGGTCCTTCCTAACCCCACTCCTTCTGAATACAACGGGTTCTGATTACCTCCAACAGTGAAGTAGGAGATCTTTGCATCCTTTGTCAAAAATGATGGGTTGGTTGCATATAAAGCCTGTACTCCTGCTCTTGCCTTGGCAGGATCAACTTCTGACAACCGTAAATAAGCTTTCAGCAACAGGGTATTGCCAAACTGTTTCCAATTGGCCATACCTGCGGCACCTCCTCCAAAAACCAGGTCATCAGCTCCCGGGTAATTGGTAGTCGAAACCGATGTCATCACAATACCACGTTTCGTCCACGCTATAATGCTGTCATAAACTTCCTGCTGCGTATCAAAGTGAGGGGAAAGGTTGGTGCTTCCGCCAAAGGCTTCTTTTAGTGGCACATCGCCGAAAGCATCCGTCAATAATTGAAATGCATAGGCTTTCTCAAGTAAAGCAATTGCGACGTAATTACTAAACTTCGATTGACGCAAAACTTCAATATCCTGCAAAGCGTCATTGTATAAAGTAGCCCAGGCACGGCTAAAATCCGTTGGTGTTGTCTGGTATTGATCGATTGTTTTGTATTGCGATGAACTAGGACTTTGCGTCCAGTATTGTGCATAAAAACTGCCATTTATATTGAGTGCTGTTCCCAACGACAAGCCAATAGCTAGTTGCGAAGAAGGAAGCAATAAGTCTTCTGTAGCAGTTTTTGGAGCATTCGGGCTTTCATTCACATCCAAAAATTTCTTACATCCTGTGACTGTAATGAGGGCCATGCAGGCAAGCGCTGCTAAAGCTTTATTTCGATAGTTCAACATCATTGTTTACTAATTTAAAAAGTGATTTTTAGGTTAACACCGTAATTGCGCACCGAAGGTTGTGCTGTAAAATCGAAGCCCTGCAAATTGCCGGCACCGGCTGAATTTACTTCCGGATCGACGTAGCGGTTCTCCTTTGCCGTTTTGATCCATAAGTTGTTGCCGAATAAACTGATGGAAGCACTTCCAAAGGGTGTTCCGGCCATCATGGATTTTGGAAAGGCATAGGTAAGGTTGGCCTCCCGTAGTTTAACATAGGATGCATCCAAAATGTGCTGTCCGGAAGGAATAATATTTGTAAAATAAGTTTGCGGATCAAATTTCACAGTTGTGTTGACAACATATTTACCACTAGCATCCAGGTACACTGAATTAGGAAAAACATCGCCCCCGGCCCTGTCAAATTCTACAGTTTCAGCAGCAGTACCCACAAAATCCAAAATGTCTTTTGTGCGGGAATAAAATTTACCCCCCTGCTTTGTATCGAATAACAATCCTAAGCTAAAACCTTTATACGAAACGTTGGTTCCTAACGAGGCCTGGTATTTAGGATTGTACGAACCTAAGTACACGGCCGTCGGCGTAATCAATGGCTGACCGGTTGTGGCATTTACAATCGTCCGCCCCTGGTCGTCACGCTGATTGTCGGTGGTGTAAAAAAGTCCATATGGTAATCCATTTGCTGCCACAACAGACATGCTCCCTAATCCTCCAAGAGTAATCTGTTCAACATCAAGCTCTGAAACACTGTTTCTATTCCTGGTATAAGTTCCATAAAGTTCCCATGTAAAGCCCGATTTCGCTTTCACAGGCGTACCCCGCACGGCTAGTTCTACACCACTGTTTTTCACCAGGCCACCATTTGTGATACGGGAAGCAAAACCAGTTGATGTTGCAATAGGTGCCACCAGTATCTGGTCTCTTGAATTGTTTTGATAATAAGAGAAATCAATATTAAGCCTGCTTTTTAAAAGACCAAGATCGGCGCCTATTTCAAAAGCGGTTGTGATTTCGGGCTTTAGACCGGGACTACCAATCTGGTTACCCAACGTATAACCTGGTACACTTCCAAAAGGTAAAGTGGTAGTGCCAAAGCCACTGGTAAAACTTGCTTTTCCATAATAAGATTCCAGCAAATAGGGATTGGCATCGTTACCCACCTGGGCCCAGCTTGCCCTTAGTTTACCGTAATTGAGCCAATTAGAGAGTGTTGGCGATTTCAGCAATTCACTGAACACGAATGAACCACTTACGCTGGGATAGAAGAATGAATTATTTGCTTCTGGTAATGTTGACGACCAATCATTACGGGCTGTAACTTCCAATGCCAAAAAGTTGCGGTAAGAGATATTAAAATCGGCATAAACTCCCACCAACCTACGCTCCTGGATAGCATTAAAGCTTGCCACCGGCCCATCGCTGTTTGCAAGATTATAAAACCCTGGTATCACCAGTCCATTCGCCTCGTTTGTTTGCGCTTCTGTTACAGTTACCCTGCGCACCCTAACATTATGACCTAATAATAACGATGTGCTAATATTACCCGAAAGATTTTTTCGCGCCGTAATCATGAAGTCATTGGTAATATCATTGACGTTATAGTTTGCTTCGTAATAACGCCCCGAAGATGATTTTGTATTGCCTCCTGCAGAATATTCACCGCTGGTATTATCGGCCGGAAGAAACGTAAACTTGGGGTCGGTCTCCGTACGCCTGTCGGCATAAATATCACCGCCCAACCGGTTGATAATATCCAGCCATGAAGCGGGTTGATAACTAAGGCTAAAATTGCCGGTAATTCGATCTACACTATTCTTATTTGTATAGTTCTTTAAAACAAAATAAGGATTGTTGGTATAAGCACCATAGTAGCCAAACAACTCGTTACCATTGGCATCAAAAAGGCCTCCCATGCTGTTATAAGGGTTGTTTAAATCCTTTAGATCTGTTATAGGGATATTCCTTGGCGTTTGTAGTATATTATCAAAAACAGAACTATTGTTCTGACCTCCCGCTACCAGGCTACTATTGATCTTTGTATAGTTTGCCGAGAACGAAGACCTGATTCTGTTGGAGAGTTGCGTAGAGCCATTAAAGCGCACACTGTACCGGTTATAGTTATCATAATTACCGGGCATGATACCATCTGAATTCAAGGCATTTAAAGAAAGGTAATAGGAAGCCCTTTCATTACCACCACCCAACGAAAGATTGTTGGTAAAGGCTCTACCTGCCTCGAAAAAATCACGAACATTATCTTTTACCGCACTATAAGGTCTCTCCTGCCGCACGCCATTTATTGCCTGTCCCCATGGTCGTACAACGCCATCAAACTTCGGTCCCCAGCTCCAATTTTCTTTCGGGTCGTTGGTTACGTTATCATAGCCTTGTCCGTATTCATTTTGGAATTCGGGTAATTTTAAAATACCTGAAAAGGTTAAGCCAGTAGTAAAGGTGACTTCTGTCTTTTTATTCTGATTCCCCCTTCCGGATTTGGTTGTAATAATTAAAGCACCATTGGAAGCACGGGAGCCATAAAGCGCCGTGGCACCGGGGCCTTTTAATACGGTAATACTTTCAATATCGTTTGGATCAAGGTCATTACCCCGGTTACCAAAATCAACACTGGATCGGGCATCTGCAGCACCAATAACATTGGGCGATGCGCCGTTAGCGACATTAGCAATATTAGAAGCTCCACCCACAATGCTGGAGTTATCAATGGGTATACCATCGACCACTAACAGTGCCTGGTTAGAACCTGTAAGAGAGGAACCTCCGCGAATAACAATACGGGATGAACTACCAGGAGCACCAGCTGTGGTGGTAATATTTACACCGGACACCTTTCCCTGCAATGCATTTAAAGCACTCGTGCTTTGGCCTCTTGTGAGATCACTATTATTTATGGTTGGTGCCGAATAACCCAGTGTTCTTTTTTCTCTGCGAATGCCCTGCGCAGTAGTGATCACTACTTCGGACAATGCCGCCTCATTCCGGGCCAGGATAATTGTACCGCCATCTGTAGAAGAATTAGCTATATAGCCACTGGCAGTAACCGTAATTCCTCTGTTGCCGCTAACTTGAATTGAGAAGTTGCCATTACCATCAGCCCGCACTGAATTGGTAGTTCCCGTTTCCGTAACCGTAGCATAAGTGACCACTGCCCCTGAGCTATCGCGAACCGTGCCCGTTATCGTTCTGGGTTGAGCAAATGAGAAAGTTCCACAGAGCAGGAACAGTAATAAAAATGTTGAAATTTCCTTCATAAAAATTAAAAATTATCGTTTCTTAAAGCGATGCATTATTTAGTCTTGATCAAAAAGCCTGGAGGAAGAGAATAGGTAGAAGCAAGCATGCGGAAGTTGTACAACATTCTCATGTCTCCAGTTGGAAATATTTTTTTAACGACTATAATTGATCATATATAGTTCTTCACAAAAGCTTATTTATACCACAAAATGCCGGTAATTCATACCTTCTTTCCATTTGCTATATGTTACCGGCTTTTAAGTAATAATTATTTCACATCATCTGAATTTAGGTGTGATTCATTCGAACTTTTATGTTTAAACGTGTGCAGGTAAGCTTTCAGATTGTGAAGGTGAAAAAATTGCTGCACGGATTTTTTTCAAAATTTCCGGCTTATTAAAAATGAGGTATGAACTATGTATTTAACCAAGTCAAATTGTACTTTTTATTTTTAACGTGGACATAAGG
>JAQBNG010000117.1 GCA_028288675.1 Flavisolibacter sp.
GTGTGCCCTGGGGCATGAACTTTTGGACGCCGCAAACGGGCCGCATGGGTGATGGGTGGGCCTACACGTATGCTTCTGATAAAATTCGTGGCTTCAAGCAAACACACCAGCCATCGCCATGGATGAATGATTACGGCCCGTTCTCGATCATGCCAGTTACGGGCAAGTTAAGATTCAGGGAAGACGACAGAGCCTCCTGGTTTTCGCACAAAGCGGAGATTTCCAAACCATACTATTACAGTTTGTATTTGGCCGATGCGGATGTGACGACCGAAATAACGCCAACCGAGAGGGCAGCGCAATTCCGTTTCACCTTTCCTAAAGCCGATAGTTCCTTTATTGTGGTAGATGCTTTTAACCGCGGATCTTATGTGAAGATCATTCCCGCCGAACGGAAAATTGTTGGCTACAGCACCCGTTATAGCCGCGGCCCGCTGAAGAACTTTAAAAACTATTTTGTTATTTACCTTGATAAAGCCTTTGATGTTTCCTACGCCTGGCGTGACAGCACATTGCTAAGAGATTCATTGGAAACAATGGCCGGACATGCGGGTGGCATCATCGGATTTAAAACTGCAAAAGGCGAGAAGGTAAATTTGAAAGTTGCTTCCTCTTTTATCAGTATAGAGCAAGCTGATATGAATTTAAAAAGGGAGTTAGCAGCGGATAATTTTGATGCTACCTGTCGTAAAGCTAAAGCCGCCTGGAACACGCAGCTCGGTAAGATTTTAGCCGAAGGTGGCACAGTAGATCAAACCCGCACTTTCTATTCCTGTTTATACCGCGCCTTACAGTTTCCGCATAAAATGTACGAGATAGATGCGGCTGGAAAGATGGTACACTGGAGTCCTTACACTGGCGAAACAGCGAGTGGATATATGTTCGCTGGCACTGGCTTTTGGGATACGTTTCGTGCTTTGTATCCCTTCCTCAATTTTGCCTATCCTGCCATCAACAAAGAAATGCAGCAAGGCTTGTTGAATGATTACAAAGAAGGCGGATGGCTGCCGGAGTGGAGCAGTCCGGGTTATGCTAATATCATGATCGGCAATAACTCCGCTTCCGTAGTAGCCGATGCTTATATCAAAGGCTTGCGTGGATATGATATCAATACTTTGTATAAGGCTTTGACACACGGAGCTAATAATGAAGGCCCAATGACAGCTGTAGGCCGTGCTGGTGTAAAATACTATAATGAGTTGGGTTACGTACCAACAGATGCCACTTATACCAATAAAGAGAATGGCCGCACCGGGCGCTTAAACGAAACAGCAGCTCGTACTTTGGAGTATGCCTATAACGATTTTTCCATCTATCAATTGGCAAAGGCGCTGAACAAACCCAAAGAAGAAGTGGAACTGTACGCCAGGCGGTCGCAGAACTACCAAAACCTCTTTGATAAAGACTTCAAACTAATGCGGGGCAGAAAAGCAGACGGTACATTTCAAACGCCGTTCAATCCTTTTAAATGGGGCGGTGATTTTACTGAAGGCAACAGCTGGCATTACAGCTGGAGCGTTTTTCAGGACATTGAAGGCTTAAAAAAACTAATGGGTGGCAATGAAACCTTTGTTGCCATGCTGGATTCTGTTTTTTCCATGCCGCCCGTATTTGACGAAAGTGGTTATGGGGGCGTGATCCATGAAATACGGGAAATGCAGATCGCCGGTATGGGACAGTATGCACACGGCAACCAGCCCATCCAGCACATGATCTACTTATACAATTATGCAGGCCAGCCCTGGAAAACGCAGTACTGGGCACGGGAAGCCATGAACCGCTTGTACAAAGCAACCCCGGATGGGTACTGCGGCGATGAGGACAACGGCCAGACGTCGGCCTGGTACGTGTTTTCCGCCATGGGCTTTTACCCGGTTACACCGGCCAGCGACCAGTACGTGCTGGGTGCGCCGCTGTTTAAAAAAACCACTGTTACGTTTGATAATGGAAAGAAACTGGTGTTGCGTGCACCGGCCAACAGTGCTGAGAACAAGTACGTGCAGGCCGTTACTGTAAACGGTAAGCTGTGGGATAAAAACTGGCTTAATCATTTTGAATTGCAAAAAGGGGGTGTGTTGAATTTTGTGATGGGAGCACAACCAGCCAAAAGCCGGGGCACAACAGCTACGGCTTTCCCCTACTCGTTCTCAACGCAAAGTAGCCACTAAAACGTTTTCTCTTATGTTTTAAGCAGTAACCCGCGGGCAGTTTGTCTGCCTGCGGCTTTTTTTAAATTTCACAACAAGACAAAAGGGTGATTTAACCCCCGCATAAAACAGCGACCGTGACTAAAAACACCATCTTTTATACCTGCCTTTTAATGGCCCTACTGACAGGCTGTTCGCCGGCAAAGCAGGCCGGAAGCAAAACAACTGCAGCAACAAAACAGCAGACAGGTGCTGCACAATCCATGTGCAGCCGCACGGTAAAGTATTACATCGAAAAGTCTATCATAACAAATGATGGTGTGGAAAAAGAATCAGATGATGCAGGTGAGTTAACCATAAATCCCGCGGATGGCCAGTTCACGATGAGGGCAATAAAACAGTCGAGTTCTGAAACAAGCCCGATGCAGGTAGAAAGCTGCAGCCTGACCCCGGGCATGAAAAGCGGACAGGCAGTGTACACAATGAAATATGACAAAAGCGAAGGAGAAAACACAGTAGTAGTAACGATGGTTCTAAAAGTGGAAGCCGTTAACGGGTCGGTGTCCATCGCTATTTCCATAACTGGAAAGGAGGGAGGCATTAAAGGTGTGGCTTCCAATTGGGAAGTTGTTGAGTAGAACTTTTTCAAAAAGCCGGGTTTGCTTTTTCTTGGCCGCTAAAAGGAATGCCTGGGGTTGGATAACTTACAGGCCAGATGTATCTCCTGTAAAGGTGATGCAGTGATGAAAAATAAATAGGTGACTTTGATTTTGATGTATAAATTTTGAAACATGTCTATTGCATTAGGTGTTGATATTGGAGGGTCGCATATAACAGCCGGTTGGGTTGATTTAGGAAAGGCCGTTGTATTACAGGATACCGTAAAAAGAACATTAATTGATTCAGGAGCAAGCGTTGATACTATCGTTTCCGGTTGGTGCAATCTCCTGCAATCTTCTATACAGGATAAGCTGCACGACAATATCAAAATTGGCATTGCAATGCCCGGCCCTTTCGATTATGCGGAAGGAATATCCCTGATGAAGGAGCAAGGCAAATTCAAAGCATTGTATGGTCTGAGTGTAAGACAACTGTTGTCGCAACAATTATCGATGCCGCCCAACCATTTTCAGTTTTTGAACGATGCCGAAAGTTATCTGCAGGGCGAAGTATTAGGGGGGGCTGGCAAAGGATTTGAACATGTATTGGGGCTTACATTAGGTACGGGGCTGGGTTCGGCCATTCATAGCCAGGGCCAAACAAGGGATGCTGATTTATGGAAGATGTTATTTAAAGAAAGTATTGCAGAAGACTATTTATCTACCCGGTGGTTTGTAAAGCGCCATCGCGAATTAACAGGCAAAGAGGAAGCCGGTCTTAAAGAGATTCTTCTTAATGGCAACACAGCCAACCTGCACCAATTGTTTGCAGAGTTTGCACAGAATTTTTGCGACTTTTTGGTTCTTCTTTCAGAGACCTATCATTTCACCGCTGTTGTCTTGGGTGGTAATATTTCGCAAGCGCATGCTCATTTTTTTCCAGCGTTAAAACGGTTATTAAGCAAGCAGGATATTAATGTTAGTGTACGTTTGGGAATGTTGCAGGAAGAAGGGACATTGATAGGAGCGGCCTGCCAATGGCGGGAGGGTATGCCGGAGAGGAGCGGCATATGCTTGACAATTTGAGTGGCACAACAAAAAACAAATAACAAGCTTCTGCTAGCAGAAATATCAAGTAAAGCGTTTCAAAAAACAATTAAAAAGCGCACAAATCGGTTGAGGGCTCCCTGCAGGTTATGTTTGTCTTTTTTCTTATAGCTATCTAAAAAAGCCTGCATCCCCGTAACCACTTCAGTTTTCTTTCTGGTGTGGTGATATGTCATAATCGGAGGCAGATAGTTCTTGTGCTCTTTTTACAGCAATGCGTTCTGCCAGCTCCAGGCTTTATTTGTTTCTTGACAATCATTTAGATTAAACGGCCTGGCTAGTTTTAGATCCTTTAAAAAATCGTAGCGGCGGGTGCAACTATGGTAAATATCCAGAAGAAGTGAAGTAGTGCCATCACTTTTTCCTTTTTATGTAACGCTGATGTTAGTTGGAAAGATGTTTTTCTAATGCAGTAACAAAAAAGGAAAATAAAAGGCAAGCATTATTCAAGCAAAAGAAAATAGAAAGATAAAGGTTGATTTACAGCAGAATTAAAGCAACGTCTAAACATAAAATACCCCTCAAAAGAGGGGTATCGTGCCCAGGACTGGTACAAGACTAATGTGATTAGGTGTATGTAACCATTTGTTTATGAGCAAAGTATGTATGGGTAAATTTATCAATGTCTTTGTTACTCATACAAATCTCAGGTTTCTTGCTCAAATACTCAAATGTTTTACCCTCTACTTTCATTCTACTTTACCCATTATTTCCCATTATTTTACCATTAAATCGTACCTATTTTGACCTATTTTGTCCTGCTACTTTGGCGCTATTTAAGGTTACTTTATTCATTCCCGCTAAACAGCAAAGCACCTTTGTGGGGGCTTGCTTTGCGGTTCATGTTTGTGATCTGGTTGCAACGCTTCACGTTGCTGGGGGTTAAGCTGCTAAGATTAATTCTTTTGCCCTGTCCCTCACTTTGTAATTCAGTTCGGCAATGCGATTGATAATTTTGCTTTGCTGATGCTGTCGCACTTTGTTCATAAGGTTGTCCACCTTGCCCAACCGATAACGGTAATTGTTGGGGTAAT
>JAQBNG010000162.1 GCA_028288675.1 Flavisolibacter sp.
CTTCTTGCAACCGCTCTGTCCACTACAGGTAATGCGCAAGCCACAAGGCAAAACTGGAATAAGAAAGAAGATATTCGCGACAGAAAGGAGAACCGCCACGATCGCAAAGAAGATGTACTTGATAAAGCAGAAAACCGCAAAGACAAACGCGAAGATATAAGAGATGAAAGGGAAGATGTATGCGATGCAAAACATGATGGCGGACGCTGGGATAAACTTGAAGACCGTAAGGACAAACGTGAGGACGTACGCGACCGCAGAGAAGATGTAAAGGATAAAAGAGAAGACGCTGCCGATAAGCGTGAAGATAAAAGAGATCGTAAAGAAAACAAGTGGGATAGAAGAGAAGATCGCCGGGATAGAAAAAATTAAAAATTGCAGTAATTGTACCTATAAAAGGCTCCATAGTGAGCCTTTTATTATTATAGAAAGAAAATATTTTGCAGATCTGTGCAGCAATTCGCAAAGGGGTCTTGTCTTTATAATCGCTGACCTACTGCTTATTTAGTTCGCTAAGGAACACTCCTTACATTCTTAAACCCCATCCAACGGCAAGCTGGTATGGGGTTTTGTTTTTTTACTGCTGTTCTCTTTTGTTATTTTTGATAATTATGTCAAGCGTTGTAAAAATATTGCCTTATTATACTTACGAGGATTATGAACAATGGGAAGGCAAGTGGGAGCTGATTGACGGCATGCCTTATGCTATGAGTCCGGCTCCTACGCCAAAACATCAGTTGGTTGCAAATACCTTAGGTGCTTTATTCTATTTTGCTTTGAAAAATTGCAGACATTGTAAAGTTTACCAAGCCATTGATTATAAGATAACCGAAGACACCATATTCCAGCCTGACGTATCGGTTATTTGTAAAGAAGCCAAAAAAAAGTTTATCGATTTTCCGCCTGCTTTGGTGGTAGAGATATTATCCACATCCACTGCACTAAAAGACAGGCACACAAAACTTCCCAAGTATCAGCAACAAGGCATCCCTTATTATCTCATGATTTCGCAGGACACGGAAGAAACAGAAGTGTATATGTTAGTAGACGGGAAGTATGAATTACAATTAAAGGACAAATTATTTTCTTATCGCTTTCAATTTCCTGATGATTGCTCCGCTACGATAGACTTTGGAGAACTGTGGCAATAAAAAAGCTGCAACTCTCATTGCAGCTTTCCATATTTATAAAGAATTTACCAGCCCAGCACCCACGCAAATACCAGCGGCGCTACAATCGTTGCATCGCTTTCAATAATATATTTTGGTGTGTGAATATCTAATTTACCCCAGGTAATTTTTTCATTTGGATGCGCACCGGAATAAGAACCATACGATGTAGTGCTATCACTCACCTGGCAGAAGTAACTCCAGAATGGAATTTCATGCATCTCCAGATCCTGGTACATCATCGGTACTACGCAAATAGGAAAATCGCCGGCAATGCCACCGCCAATTTGAAAAAAGCCAATGCCTTTGCCTGCACTGTTCTCTTTGTAATAATTAGCCAGCCATACCATGTATTCAATACCGCTTTTCATGGTGCTTGCAGGTAATTCGTTTTTGTAAACATAAGAGGCAAAAATGTTCCCCATCGTGCTGTCTTCCCATCCACCTACAACTATTGGCAAATTCTTTTCAGCCGCAGCGATCATCCAGCTATCTTTTGTATCTATCTGGTAATTGTCTTTCATTACTTCGCTCAATAACAGCTTGTACATGTATTCATGTGGGAAGTAGCGTTCACCTTTGTCAGCCGCATCTTTCCAAATTTGATGAATATGTTTTTGAATTCTACGAAAGGCTTCTTCTTCCGGAATGCAAGTGTCAGTTACACGGTTTAATCCTCTTTCCATTAAATCCCACTCTTGTTGCGGTGTTAAATCTCTCCAGTTAGGGATGCGTTCGTAATGGTTATGCGCCACCAGGTTCATGATGTCTTCTTCCAGGTTGGCACCGGTGCATGAGATAATGTGGATCTTATCCTGGCGTATCATTTCTGCTAATGAAATTCCTAACTCGGCTGTACTCATAGCGCCGGCCAGCGTCACCATCATTTTACCACCTTCTTCCAAATGCTGTACGTATCCTTTTGAGGCATCCACCAAAGCTGCTGCGTTAAAATGGCGGTAGTGATGCTCTATAAAATTTGAAACGGGACCTTTACTCATTGCCATAATTTTTAGGCGGCAAATTTAAGGCAAAAAAAATCCCGCCTCGGCGTTCAACACACTCCAGCGGGATTTTCACACCAAAACTATTTTGTACGTGAGAAGTGAAACGAAAAACGTGAGGCAGAGTTTATAGATTAGTAAAGTCTTTACAGTTTCACATCTGACATTTGACGTCTCACAGTCTTAGCTCTTGCGGCTTTTTTGATACACTGTCCATTGATTTGTTTGTGTTGATTTCAAGGTGACTTTAGCATCACCATTTTCAACAGTAACATAGTAAGACGTTCCGTTTTCATCGCTTAATTCAAACAAATCAGAGATCCAATAGGCTTCATAAGATTTCTTCAAAGCTGTTTGCAAAGTAACAGGCAATTGAACCGATGAAATGTTGCGGGTAACGGCAATAAGGTTAGCCGTTGCATCGTAGTAAGCAGTTACATATTGACTGTTCATTGCAAAGTCGGCTTTGTAATAATTGCTGGTTGTTTTCCAGGCTACGTCCGAAACATTTTTAAAAGATGAGTTAAAAGAAGCCAGTACGGCTGCAGATACTTTAATCTCGTCTGAGGCAGATGCTTTTGTGTTGATGATGGATAACACCGCTGTTATCGCTACTAATAAAAATTTCATGATGTTTGGTTTATAAGTTTTATAAATTTTTTGTCGTCTGGTTTGTTTGACGATGTAAAAGTATATGGCGTTACAGGGCAGCGCAAGTGAATTGTGACTAGCGGATGACACTGTTAAGCGTCTTAACATCCATTGCATAAAATGTAATTCGGCTGAATTGTATATTTAGTGTGATGAATTACCTGGCCCACGCTTACCTGTCGTATAATGAGCCGCATATTTTAGTGGGCAACATGATTTCTGATTTTGTAAAAGGGAAGCAGAAATTTGGATATCCGGTAAGCATCCAAAAAGGAATAGAACTTCACCGGGCAATAGATGCCTTTACAGATGCACATCCCGTGACAGCGCAAGCCAAAGAAATTTTCAGGCCGTATTACCGTTTATACAGCGCCCCTTTTATAGATATTTTGTACGATCATTTCCTGGCTAATGATGTTTCTGTATTTCCAGGTGGCTCGCTTCTTTCATACACCAATAGTGTTTATCAAACTTTGGAAAAACATACGGTGCATTTGCCGCAACGTTTTGTGGGAATGCTTACTTATATGAAAACAGAAAATTGGTTATACAATTATCGCACAAGGGAAGGCATTCAAAAAAGTTTACATGGCCTGGTGCGGCGTGCTGCATTTATTAGTGATAGTACAAAAGCAATTGAACTTTTTAACGAGAACTACGATGAACTTGAAGATTGTTACCGCGCCTTCTTCCCCGATGTTAATCAAATGGCAAAACAAAAGCTTGCTGAACTTCTCGCCTGATTTTTTGTAGTGTACCGTGGCCTCTTCCTTACATTTGTCTTTATAAAATATCCATCAACATGAAGCAACTATTTCTTCTCGCCCTTTTAACAGCCGGCATTGCAGGCTTTAGCCAAACTTCCGTAACACCTGCATCTGCAACTACAACATTCTCCCAGGTAAAATTACCGGCTGTAGATAAATCGCCAATGGATATGGCGTATTATCCTGTTAACTACCCGGTATTAAAAATTCAGGACAAAGCGACTGAACCATTGGTGGCAAGAGTTATTTATAGCCGTCCGCAAAAAGAAGGCAGGGCGATCTTTGGAGGCCTGATTGAATACGGAAAAGTATGGCGCCTTGGTGCGAATGAGGCAACAGAAATTGAATTGTATCGCGATGTAAAAATTAAGGATAAGAAATTATCAAAGGGGCGTTATACGATATACGCTATTCCTACCACTACGCAATGGACGATTATTTTTAATAAAGACACTGATATATGGGGTGCATTTAAGTATGATGAAAGTAAGGATGCTTTACGTATTGATGTGCCTGTGCAAAAGAATGCCGCGGCTGCCGAAGCGTTCTCGATACAGTTTTCAAAATCAGCAACAGGTGCCGATATGATGATGGCCTGGGATGATGCAATGGTTACGCTTCCTGTTAGCTTTAAATAGAGTGTCTCTTAAAATTTTACCCTGCATTACTTAGGCAGGGTTTTTTTATGTTTATACTTTGCGTTAATAACACAAGATAAATTGGTAGCAATGCTGTGTAATGGATAGGTGAGTTTGTTTTTTACCAGGAGGAAGAATATCTATTAAGCCCAATTGCACAGTTTATGCTGAGGTCTCCGAAGTACACTCTTATACATTCTTATCACTATGCAGCAAAACGACAAAGACAATTCATCTCTTCCAAAATATAATAACCAGTAGTTTAAATCAAAGCAATGGCAATGACAATCAGGCAACGGATATTGAAAATGGTTTATCCTCTTTTAACCACAATGGGAAAAGCAACCGGTAAAGAAAAAATTGTAAAAAACAGGCAGGTCATCGCTCCACAAACTCCTTTCTATACAATTCCCCTGCAACTTAATAACGGCAAAGCTTTATCGCTGGAAACACTAAAAGGAAAGAAAATCTTATTGGTGAATACTGCCAGCAATTGCGGCTATACCGCACAATATACAGAGCTGCAAAAACTGTATCTGAATGCTAAAGAAGACCTGGAGATCATAGGCTTTCCTGCCAATGATTTTAAAGAGCAGGAACAGGGCAGCGATGAAGAGATTGCACAGTTCTGTACGGTAAACTTTGGTGTTACCTTTCCGCTTGCAAAGAAAAGCAGCGTGGTAAAATCAGCCGCCCAGCATCCAATTTTTTCATGGCTCAGCGATAAGACGAAAAACGGCTGGAACGACCAACAACCCGAATGGAATTTTTCTAAATACCTTCTTAACGAGGAAGGCATTCTTACACATTATTTTCCGCCATCGGTTTCGCCACTAAGCACAGAAGTGATAACTGCTATCAACCAATAACCGTACGCACCACGCGGCATAACTTTGCATTTCATGAAAGCTTTAACCTTCTCGCAATTTGGCGGCCCCGAAGTTTTAGAATATACAGAAGTGCCCGAACCTCTTTTAAAAGAAGGTGAAGTATTAGTAGAGCTAAAAGCTATCGGGCTAAATTATGCTGATGTATATCGCCGCCAGGGCGCTTATCACCTTATGGGAGATCCCCCTTACATCGCCGGTTACGAGGGAGCCGGTGTAGTAATAGATGCCAATGGGGTCGATGATATTTATACCGGCGATAGAGTAGCATTTGCGGATGTGCCTTTTGCCAATGCGGAATTGGTTGCTGTTCCTCACGAACATTTAATTCCGCTGCCCGAAAACATTTCTTTTGAAACAGCAGCCAGTAGTTTGCTGCAAGGGTTGACGGCACACTATCTTACAAGCGACAGCTATAGAATAAGAGCAGAGGAAACCGTATTGATCCATGCCTGTGCCGGCGGCGTAGGCCAGTTGCTGGTACAAATTTGTAAAGCAAAAGATGCCTATGTTATTGGCTTAACATCATCGGATGAAAAAAGAGCAGTAGCACTTGATTTAGGTGCTGATGAGGTATTCTTATATAATGAGAACTGGACAGAAAGTTTAGCATCTAAAAACATAGCTGTGGTGTACGAATCGGTAGGCACTACATTACTGCAAAGCGTAGAAGTAGTACGTGAAGGTGGTACGATTGTATTCTTTGGGTTTGCCGGCGGCGCACCGCCATGCATAAATCCGCGCCTGTTAATGGATGGCTCTAAAACTATTACGGGCGGCGATTTATGGACCTATCTGAATTCAAAAGAGGAACGTATAAGCAGAAGTGCCAGCCTCTTTGACTGGATAGAAACAGGTATTGTTTCTATAGCACCGTCAGCAACATTTGCTTTAGAAGATGGCGCCGAAGCACATCGTTTTTTAGAGAGTCGAAAGAGCACTGGAAAAATAATTTTGATTCCTTAATTCAATAGACATGAATGCAAGCGACTGGATTGGTACAGTTGGCGTTTTCCTTATTTTGATTGCTTATTTTTTCAGCACATTTAAATGGATGTCATCACAAAGCAGGATCTTTTTTGCACTCAATACCATCGGCGCAGCCATGAGCTGCTATGCATCTTATCTTATTGAATACTGGCCTTTTGCCGTGCTGGAGGGCACATGGACTATTGTATCATTAATTGGATGGATAAGAGCAAAGGAATAGACAAATGAATATTTATTTCATAAGCGGTTTGGGTGCAGATAAACGTGCCTTTGAACGGATACATCTTTCCAATAATTATTCTATTCATCACTTGCCATGGATAACCCCATTAAAAAACGAAACACTAATCAATTACGCTAAGCGACTATCTGCATTAATTGATACAACCAAACCTTTTGCACTGGTGGGTTTATCCATGGGCGGCATGATAGCGGCGGCAATGAATGATTTTCTCCAGCCACAAAAAACAATTCTTATTTCGAGTGTGGCCTGTTCAGCAGAATTGCCAGCTTATTTTAAATGGTGTGGGAGTACAGGTTTGCACAAGTTTATTCCAACCCGCTTGCTAAATAAACCAAACGGCGTTGCCTATTGGTTATTCGGCGCTAAAAGCACAACCGAAAAGAAATTGATGGGCTATATAATTAAAGAAGGGGATGCAGCCTTCATTAAATGGGGAATTGGTGCGATACTCACTTGGAAAGGAATACAAAAGCCAAAGAATATTTTTCATATACATGGCGAAGCCGATAAAATTTTGCCGCAGCGATTTACAAAGCCTGATATCGTAATTAAAGGCGGGTCTCATTTTATGGTGTGGACGAAGGCAGGGGAAGTATCAAGGCTATTGCAGAAGGCATTAGATAGTTGCCAGGCGGTTTGAAAGCAACGAAGTACTCCCCAATCTTCCTTAAATTTGCCGTTTAAATTTTTGCATGAAGATTCATAAAGAAGGATACCAAACCATTATCATAAGTACAGTAATAGTGGCCGTGATTATTGTACTTACCATGTTGTTGATCATGCCGGCTTACCCGCTTGTAGGATGGATTTTGGTGATGGGTATAATTGGCTTGCTTATTTTTATTCTTTCCTTTTTTCGCATACCGGCCCGCACCCATTCCGAAGGCGACGAACTTATTGTTGCCCCTTGCGATGGCACCGTGGTAGTGATGGAAGAAGTGGAAGCTGACGAATATTTTAAAGACAGAAGGTTACAGCTTTCTATTTTTATGAGCCCGCTGAATGTACACGTTAACCGTAACCCGGTTAGCGGCGAAGTACAATACAGCCAATACCATAAAGGAAAATATTTAGTGGCCTGGCATCCCAAATCTTCTACTGAAAATGAACGGCATTCAGTAGTTTATAAAAGCGGCAATAAGGAATTGCTGGTAAAACAAATTGCCGGTGCTTTGGCCAAGCGTATTGTAAATTATTTAAAGCCGGGTGATAAAGTGCAGCTTGGAGCGGAAATGGGTTTTATCAAATTTGGTTCCCGTGTGGATTTGCTTCTGCCTTTAGATACAAAGATGGAAGTGAAGCTCAACCAGAAGGTAAAAGGCGGTGTAACGGTTTTGGCAAAATGGTAGGTGGACTGAATATTTCTTTTTACCTTTTCTATATAAAATAATGGGTTATGAAAAAGTATTTACTTGTGTTCCTGGCCATGCTGTTTACCGCCGCTGTTGTAACAGCTACAGTGCTTAACAGTACTAAAAAAATTACCGTAAAAGAAAAAACGGAAAAGCCTGTTAAGAAAACAGGATGTCAAAAATTGTTTAAGCTTGCTTGCTATTAATTTTAAAAGCCCTTGCCTTGTGAGGGCTTTTTTACAAAAACTCTTTCAGTTCTTTTAAGTGATAAACAGTATAGGTGGGTTTTATATCCTGTTGTGTAGCATTGTAATTTACATGTACCGCATCCATGCCAATGCCTAAAGCCCCTGCCACATCTACATCTAACGTATCGCCAATCATTAAGCTTTCATGTACACTTGCTCCTGTTTTAGTAAGGGCATATTCAAAAATTTCTTTTTGTGGTTTTAAGCTGTTGCTGCATTCCGATGTAACGACTATTTTAAAAAACTCGCTTAATCCAGAACTTTTTAGTTTGCTATGCTGCGTTTCTTCAAAGCCATTGGTGATAAGGTGCAGGCCATAACCTTTACCTCTTAAATATTGCAATACTTCTATTGTATCTGGAAAAAGAATCGTTCTTGTTGGCAGCAACTGTAAAAACAGTTCATTCATCTGCATCGCTAAAGCTTCATCGGCAATTTGAAAATCAAGCAAAACAAGCCACATTCTTTTTAAGCGCAACTCTTCCTGCTTTATCTGGCCCTTGCGATACTTCGCCCAAAGCTTTTCGTTATGCACTAAATAATTTCTATAGAATAAATCAAAATCATGAATGCCCCTTTCAGGCAACTTCAAATCAATGTGCATTTGCGAAAGCGTGACTCTTGCATTGGCGTCAAAATCCCAAAGGGTATGGTCAAGGTCAAAGAATAAATGTTTGTACTTCATGAAGCTATGCAGGAGTAGATTTGTAAAACATCAAAAATAGGGAACAATATGAATGCCGTAATTACCGGGGCGTCCCGTGGAATAGGAAAAGCGCTGGCGCAGATATTTGCTTTGCATGGTTATAATCTTTTCCTCTGCTCTAAAACAGAAAGCCATCTTTTACAAACCATCGAAGAGTTAAAAACTGCTTACCCAAATGTAACTATTGATGGAAAGGCATTGGACATAGGTAAGAAGACTGAAGCAAATATGTTTGGCGAATGGGTAATAAACAATGCTGATTCAATTGATGTGCTCATAAACAATGCAGGTACATTCATACAAGGCAATGTTGCAGAAGAAGATGAAGGTGCATTGGAAAAAATGTTGGAAGTAAATCTTTACAGCGCCTACTATACTACAAGAACCCTTCTTCCCCGTATGAAGGCACAGCGGAACGGGCACATATTTACCATGTGTTCTATTGCCAGTTTAGCAGCTTATCCCGGCGGCGGTGCTTACAGTATTAGCAAATATGCGTTGCTTGGTTTTACAAAAAATTTGCGGCAGGAGTTGAAAGAACACGGCATTAAAGTAACTGCCATTATCCCCGGCGCTGTTTATACCGATAGCTGGAAAGGCAGTGGTGTAGCTGAAGAAAGGATCATGGAAGCGGAAGATATTGCTAAGATAATATTCGCTGCTTCGCAATTATCGCCACAGGCAGTTGTAGAAGAAATTGTACTGCGGCCGCAGTTAGGGGATTTGTAGGTAAGCAGTAGTTAGTAGGCAGTTGGCAGTAATAACCATCCACTAGCAAATAATTATTATTCAGCAACACTGAGCATTCTACTGCTTACTGCCTACTAAGTACTGCCAGCTTTAACCACTGGGCCGTTTTTTGCAATACTTACAAAAACAATTTTATGAGTACAAATAACAATAATCCTTCTACTAATCAGCAGGAACATTCACACCAGGAGGGGCAAATGAATAATGTAGCACCTCAACAAGGTGGTGCCGGCCGGAGAGAAAGCACAAATAATTCGCATGGCATGAGCGAGATGATGAACGAAAGTGAAGAGCAAAAGGCCGGAAGGGCGCATGGCCAAAAAGACGAAAGCGGCGTGCAGCAGGAGCAAAGGCAGCCTTAGTAAGAAGCAGTAGGCAGTAATTAGTAGGCAGTAAGCAGTAAGATTACTAAATCTTTTTTTCGTTCTTAGGTAAGAATTTGGATGGGTTTTCAATCATGTAGCAAAGCAATCTGCCTACTTCTTCTGCTTCTAAATAAAGGTCATTGTACTCATTTTCTGTAATGTATTCGCAGGCCAGCGAAAAATCCAACCATAATCCGGTCTCTGAGTTTTCACTATCGGCATCGGTATGCTTGCTCACAAAATGCGCCTCATATCTTCTTTTTCGATAACCTTCTGCCATGTTGG
>JAQBNG010000184.1 GCA_028288675.1 Flavisolibacter sp.
TTAATTATGTACTGCCACTAATTTTTTGGGCACACCTTGGCCTGTGTTTATATTATATAGAAAAAGATGCCGCAGGGGAAGAAGAAAATGAAGATGAAGACGACCTTGAAGTAGAGTACATAACTGACAAAAAATTAGCGGCAAGATAAATCTTATGCGGATAGCGGCACTTTTAGCAACACGTAACAGGAAAGAGAAAACCATCGCCTGCCTTCAAAGCCTGGAGCAGCAAGTGCTTTCCGATGATGTGCAAATTGATATTTACATAACGGATGATGCTTCTACCGATGGCACCACCGATGCTGTTTTGCGCCAATTTCCTTCAGCAAATATTTACCACGGCGATGGAAGCTTATTCTGGGCGGGAGGTATGCGTAACTCCTGGAGCAAGGCTGTAAAAGATTCACCTGACTACTATTTACTCTTAAACGATGATACACTCTTAGCAGAAAATGCTGTTTCCGTATTATTAAATCATCCGGCACCTATAGCTGCAGTGTGTATTGGAAGTACCGTTGATCCTGAAAGTGGTGAAAGATCGTATGGCGGCAGAAAATTAACGGCAAAGCATAGCTGGAAAGATGATTTGATTGTGTACAGCGAAACTAACTATCTGCCCTGCGATGTAGCTAATGCAAACATTATGTTGGTACCGGCTGAAGTGGTTAAAAAAATAGGAATTTTATCTTCTTCTTACACCCATGGCTTAGCCGATTATGATTATGCGCTGATGGCTAACAAAGCCGGTTTTACGGTTTACGTGGCGCCCGGTTATTTAGGCAGTTGCATCAACGATCATGGCAAAAGCTGGAAAGCGGGCAGCACTTCGCTAAAGGAGCGTATTGCCTATTTAAAAAGCCCAAAAGGCTTGGCTTACAAAGAGTATATGACCTTTATTAAAAGACATTTCCCGCTTTCTTATCCTTCTGCGATGGTAAAGGTTTGGGCTAAAACGTTCTTCCCCTTTATTTGGGAAACGTTTAGGAAGTAAATGGTCAATCAAAAATTTTATTAATAAAACAGTGATGGGTGAAAAGACAATCATAGGTGTTTTTTGCTACAAGAGGGCGGCTAAATTAAAAGCCTCGATCGAAGCTTTACTAAAGAATCCCGAGTGTGCACAGATGGACATCATCTTTTTTTGCGATGGGCACAAAGGAGAAAAAGATTTGCCCGGTGTGCTGGCTACAAGAGAATATATTAACTCGTTAACCGGCTTCAGAAATATACATAAACATTTTCGTGAACGTAACGTAAGCACGGGCCCCAATTTTTTTGCCGGCATCAATTTTTTACGGGAAAATTACGACCGCTTTATTGTAGTGGAAGACGATTTGGTAGTAACGCCAAACTATGTACGGTACATGCTGGATGCGTTGGATTTTTATAACGATGAAAAATCTATTTTTTGCATTAGCGGGTTTGCTTTTCCATTGCAGAAAAAAGGTTATCAATATGATACAATCATACACGGCAGGTTTTGTTCCTACGGGTGGGCAAGCTGGAGCGACAGGGTAAGGAAAGTGATTTGGGATAAAGAAGAATTGCAAGAGTTGTTAACTACATCACCCGGCTTTAAATCACAATTAAATAAACAAGGGTTTGACCTGCACCGGCTATTGAAAAAACAACTTAGCGGCGCCATTTCTACCTGGGATATTCAGATGCAGGTGAACGTAGCAAGGCATGGATTAAAAGTGGTTTATCCTGTGCTTTCAAAAGCGCACAATATTGGCTTCGATAATGAATCAACCAACACATTCGGGCTTGATTATTTAAAGACGACCACTGACCCCGGCGATAAACGAAGCTTCAATTTTTGCCCGGTGGATTTGATTGAGCCGTTTCTGCAAAAGCAATTGAAAAAGCCATATGGTTTACAGGCGTTGGCCACCCGCAAAATTATCAACACGTTTATAAAGTTAACCGCGCAGCTAAAGGGAAGCAGTTGATCTACTACAGTTGAATTCAATTATACAAGCAAGGATATATAATGAATACCAGAACTACCGGGCTAACTATCGCTGTTATTTTCTTAGTTGTTTCAATCGTTATTTTTCTAGTTCATTTTCTTTTCTTCCGTCATTCCTTTCCTCCAATAAACATTGACGAAGGCAGTTTTTTTTCGCCGGCGCAAAGCTTATCTAACAAAGGAATCATGGCATCGGATATACACAAGAGCTTTTTACCGGGTTCAGCTGTTTATACGTACTGGATGCCGCCGCTTTATATATTGCTTCTTGGTGGCGTGTTTGAAATTTTCGGCAGTACCGTCATCATTGCAAAATTGGTAAGCCTTCTGCTTACCTGTGGTTCGGCCCTGCTGCTTTCCTCATTTGCCAAAGACAGGTACGAAAAAATTTGCGCTGCTGCTTTATTTCTTATCTGTCCTTTCATTATCATAACGTCGGCATTTATAAGAGTAGAAGCATTGGCCATTTTCTTAACTGTTATGGCTGTTATTGCGGTAAGGAAAGGATGGCCTGTTTATGTATTAGGAATTATCGCGGCACTTGGTATAATGACCCATCCATTGATGCTGGCATGCGGCGCCGGTTTAGGATTAACAGCGTTGCGAAGAGGCTTTAAGCCATTTGTATTTTTTACCCTGGCATTTTTAGTAACCATCGCGCCATACATCTGGTATATTTTACAGGATGTTGAATTGTTTAAAGAACAAATGACATTGCAATTTTTACGAAAATCAAAAGCCAAATTTCTCGATCTGAAGCTGCCTTACGTTATTCAAAGTGTACCCCTTACGTTGCTGACTCTTTTCTGTTTGTATAAAACAAAAGCACCTAAGGAACTGCGGGCCTTTTTAGCGGTTTCATCTATCCTTGCACTTGCTGTTGTATTAAAATCAAATGAATTCAATTACCAGGTTTACCTGGTGCCTTATGCAGTGGCGGCAGTAGTATTATTGCTGGAGGAAAAGAAGGACACGAAAATTTACCGTTTCGGCTTGCCCCTGGCTGTTTACTTTTTTTTTGCTGTGGTGCTGATATCAAAGGCGGCTAAATATCATTTTAGAACCGATGCGGGTTATGTGGAAATGACATCTTATTTAGATAACCATACATCGTGGAAGGGAAAGCAAGTATATGAAACCGGTGGTCCTGATGTGTCAACACATTTGTTTATGAAGGGCCAGGTGGTAGAGCGCCAAATTCCGGTACCGATGCAGTTGCCTTCAAACTGGTTTGATAAATATGACTACGTGATCGATATAAAAGATAACGCCGAAAATGTAAGTGTAGGTGATAGCTTATCAGCACAGCCCTGGGAAGGATGGAAGAAAGATAGCTTCACCACATCTAATGGAGCGTTTACCATTTTGCAGTACTCTGAAAAATAAAACGGCTTCAAACTATTTTCTGCACGTTCATCAAGCCACATGAAATTTTTTACCCTTATCCATATTTGTAAAGAAGAGCAAAGTATTCACAACAACAGCTTCACCAAAAGCTTTGATGAACAAATTAATTTGTACCTCAATTGTGCAAAACAATTACATCGTTCGCTGGTGCCTGCGGGTATAGAATTGATTGTACTTACCAACGACAAAGCTTTTTTGCAGCGGCTAAATAAGGAGAGATACCCGGTAGAAATTTTACAGCTACAATTTGTTTCAAAGTATCCATCCGGAATAAAGTTTTATTCTGCACATTTTAAGCTTGAGGTGTTCGATTACCTGGCTTCCATTAATGAAGAATACACAGCACTTGTTGATTCGGATATGCTTTGCCTGAATGAAATGCCTGTAGCTTTCAAATCTGGCATTAACGAAAAGCTGCCGCTTTATTACGATATAACTAACCAGGTTGTGCCTGCGTATGGCGCCGAAAACATTATTAGGGATAAGGAGCTAGTTAGCGGCAAAGTATCAACCGAATTATGGGCAGGTGGTGAGTTTATTGCCGGGCCGCCATCATTTTTTGGGTCTCTTTCAAAAGAAATAAAAAAGGTAGAAGCAAGCTATTTTCAACACGTTAATTCTCTGCATCACCAGGGTGATGAAATGCTGACATCTGTTGCTATTGAAGCATTGAAAGAGAGCGGTGATTTTGAAATAGGTGAAGCCGGCGCATTATCAATCGTTGGTAGGTTTTGGAGTTATAAACCGCTTCACAAGCAAAAGCCAATTACAGCTCATACTACTCATTTTTTATTACACTTCCCTTCCGATAAAAAGTTTATCGCAGGTCTGCCATTTGATAAATTAAGTGGAGAAGCGTTCTTCAAAAAGTATAGGCGCCATTTGTCCTTGTCACACACATTCAATACAATTTTTAAAAGGATCAAACCGTATGCAAAAAGAATACGTAAGAAGCTCGCCTTCTAATAAACCGATGCTAACTGTAAACCACCACCGTGATTACCCCAACATGTACTATTACAAGAACTGGGCGATTGTAGTGCCATTGGCTAACGAGGAGAAAGATTTTGAGCCTTTTATTAAGATGATAAATTTTGTGATTGACGAGCTCAACCCCGGCAATGTTTATTTTATTATCGACTCTGTTTCCAAAGACCGTACGCTGGAATTATGCAGGGAGCTTTCGGAAAAAGATTCGCGGTATGTTACAATTTGGGCGCCTGAAAACAGGAACGTAGTGGATGCTTATATAAAAGGCTTGCGTGTAGCCTATGAAGCCGGCCATGATATTATTATTGAAATGGATGCAGGCCTGTCACATGATCCCCGTGCCATACCAATGTTTTTACGGGTATTAAATGAAGGAAATGATTGTGCATTTGGAAGCCGCTTTATTAATGGCGGCTCTATGGGAGACTCACCTTTTAAGCGACGCTTGCTTTCTAAAACCGGAACAGTGTTAGCGAACATATTGCTCAGAACAAGGCTTAAGGATATGACATCGGGCTTCCAGGGTTTTCACCGCGATGTGGTAGCGAAAATCATCAACCATCCCTTTAAATCAAAGGCACATTTTTACCAGACCGAGTTACGTTATTTACTGCGTAACCATAAAATTTTTGAAGTGCCCATTCACTATTCTGCGCCATCGCCGAGGGTTTCAAAAAGCGCTATTCGCAACTCCTATCAAACATTGTGGTATTACTTTTTGCAACGTATTCGTGGTAAGTCACAGGCGCTGTAATTGAAAGCACCAATTCAATCTCCTTAACAAACCTAAAATCCAGTAATGAAAAAAGCTACCGTTATTGGCTCGGGCATTTCCGGGCTTAGTGTTTCACGTATGTTATCTGATAGTTATGAAGTAGAGGTTATGGAGATGGCTCCCAAGCAAGGCGGCCTGATCAAGTGTGAAAGAATTGACGGCAATCTTTTTCACCGCGTGGGCGGGCATGTGTTTAATAGCAAGAATGCAAAAGTGTTGGATTGGTTCTGGCAACATTTTAATCGGGATGAAGAATTTTTGCAAGCTACCAGGAATGCAAAAATCTTATTCAATGGTAAATTGATTGGTTATCCGCTGGAAAATTATTTATACCAATTACCGGAGGCACAGGTTAGGGAAATTGTGGGCGAATTATTGACGATGCTTTCCCAAAAGAGCAGTGAAGAGGCTGTGTACGATAACTTCCAGGATTTTCTGATTGGTAATTTCGGTACCAAGCTTTACGATCTATATTTCGGTCCGTACAACTCTAAAATCTGGAACACAGACATTAGTAAAGTGCCGCTTGAGTGGCTAGATGGCAAGCTGCCTATGCCACAAATCAGGGATGTGATTGTAAGCAATATTTTGAAGAAGGAAGAAGCAGGAATGGTACACGCAACTTTCTACTACCCGGTAAGAAATGGTTCTCAGTTTATTGTTGACCGGTTGGCACAAGGTCTTACCATCAATCTTTCTTCACCGCTCAATAAAATAACACAATCGGATAACGGGCAAATGGTAGTAAATGATGAAGCGTTAACAGATGTATTGGTGTATTGCGGTGATGTTCGTAAGCTGTCATCGATTATTAAAATTAACAACCCGGAATTAGTAGAAGCCCTTGAAGCTGTAACAGGTTTCGCCTCCAACGGTACTTCTAATGTGCTGTGCGAAACTGATGCAAATGAAATTAGCTGGCTGTATTTACCAGAAGAAAAGTATAAAGCCCACCGCATTATTTACACCGGCAATTTCAGCCCTACCAACAATGAGGGCACAAATAGAAAAACCTGTGTAGTGGAATTTTCGGGAAGGCTGGAAAGAGAAGATATGATTAAAGAACTGCAAAACCTGCCGGGAAACTTAACTCCGCTTGCTTTTAATTATGAACCCAATTCTTACATAATCCAGGATAAAGAAACCCGTTTTAAGGTACAGAGCCTGAAAATGGAACTGGCCAAGTACAACGTTTATTTACTGGGCCGCTTTGCAGAGTGGGAGTATTACAATATGGATAAGTGCATTGAAGCGGCCATGGAACTATCTTATCACTTACATCAACATCCTGTCATCAGCAATGAAAAAGCTTTTAACCAACACAATAACGTTAGTGCATAGCCGCAAAGAGTTGCTTACCGAAGCAGGAAAATACTTTGTGGTAGGCGGGCTTTGCACGGTGCTTGATTTTGCCATATTGTTTGTACTTACAGAGTATTTTAAAGTACAACCTCTATCAGCTTCGGTGATTTCTTTTATGTCAGGTGCCTTACTGAATTATTATCTCTGTACTTTCTGGATTTTTAAAGTTCGCTCTGTAAGCAATCGCCATTTAGAAATGACCTACTATATTCTTATTACGGCTGTGGGGTTGGGCATTAACTTCTTACTTATTTTATTTTTTACCTCCTACCAGCATTATCATGTAATGCTCTCTAAACTGCTGGCAACCTTTGTTACCTATTGGTGGAACTTCGGCGCAAGAAAATATTTTTTGCATACAAAAACAACGCTGCAAACAGAAGTGGTAAAAGCAGCAGAGTAAACGATTCGGTTACTATTCCGGACAACTTTTAAACCTAACCTCCCTGCATGTACAAAGCCTATATCATCCTTGCACATAAATATCCCGACCAGTTACTCCGGCTTGTATCCCGGTTAAACGATGGTGCTTCCCATTTTTTTATTCATATTGATAAGAAAGCGCACATCACTCAATTTGCACAGGTATTTGCATTAACCGATATAGTTGATTTTATATCAAGAGAAGATTCAAAATGGGCAGGCTTCGACATCGTCCAGGCAACACTAAACGGAATGAAAGCGGTAAAAGAATCGCACAAAAAATTCGACCGTATTATTCTATTAAGTGGCCAGGATTATCCTATAAAAAGCAACAGGGATATTGATCAATTTTTCAGAAGTTCACCCCACTCTGTGTTTTTAGATTACTTCCCTATACCTAATTATAAAAAATGGCCGGGTGGGGACAGGGGTGGATGGTACCGGGTTGATAAATATTACATTGGCCTTAAGAGCTACCAATTATTTTGTTCAAAGTCAATCAACCTGCTGGCTACGTTTTTTCCTTTTTTACGAAGAAAGATGCCAGGTGATATGAAGCCCTACACAGGTTCGCAGTGGTGGTGCATGGATATGTATGCTCTTGGTTATATTTTGGATTATACCAAGGCACATCCTGAATATGTGTCGTTTCATAAACACACATTCGCTCCTGATGAATTATTCTTTCACATGATACTGGTAAACAGTAAAGATGAAAATTTAATAAGCAGCATCGAAAATAATAACAAGCGTTTTATGACCTGGGAAGTTTCCGACAGCGCCCATCCCAACACTATCTGCGCAACAGATTTTGAAGCGATCGCCGCATCGGATCACCTGTTCGCAAGAAAATTTGATGCTACCGTTGATAATGAAATAATGGATTTAATTGACGCCAGGATTTTACAAGACAAACAAGTGCATCATTCAAAGGATGTACTCTTCTCTAATGAATAAACTGAATGTATTTAGCATACCCCTTAGTACAGGGCCGTATGCACAATTTGTAACTACTATCATTGATGCTGCTGCCGCAAAAAGGAGCGAATATGTATGCCTTGCCAATGTTCACATGTTGGTAGAAGCATACCGGAATAAAGACTTTGCGGCTGTGGTGCGTAATGCCAATACTATTACTCCGGATGGTAAGCCGTTAGGCTGGGCGCTTCGACTCCTTTATGGCATTAAACAAGATAGAGTGGCTGGAATAGATCTTACGCAGGATTTACTGAAAGCTGCAAGCCATAAAAACATACCGGTTTATTTCTATGGTGGCACCGAAGATGTTTTGGTGAAAGCCACTGCGCTTTTTACAATTCAGTATCCGGGTTTGCAGTTGGCAGGTACGTATAGCCCGCCCTTTCGTATGCTTACATCACAAGAGGAAGATGCCATTGTGCAAAGAATCAACAGCTCTGGTGCAGGATTGGTTTTTGTGATTTTAGGTTGTCCCAAGCAGGAAAGATGGATGGCCTCCATGCAGGGAAGGATCAATGCCGTATGTGTCGGCATTGGTGCGGCTTTGCCTGTAATGATCGGTGAATATAAAAGGGCTCCTGCGTGGGTAAGGAATGCAGGACTTGAATGGTTTTTCAGGTTGGCGCTGGAGCCAAAAAGATTATTTAAAAGATACCTTGTTACCAATTCGCTTTTTTTATACTTACTGGCAAAGGCCTGCATTAGAAAAATGTTTTATAGGGTTGCTTAAAAATTTTGTACGCCGCTGGCATTTATTATCATCCATTTCTTATGAAGGTTTTAGTTATTCATTGTGCGTATAAATTCAGGGGCGGCGAAGACACAGTTGTTGTTGAAGAATTAAAGCTTCTCCAAGACAATGGGGTAGAGGTGGAACTGCTTCAATTCAGTAACGATGAGAGAACGATGCTGAATATCATACAACTGCCTTTTAATTTTCGATCCTATAAAATGACAAGGCAAAAAATACAAGCATTCAGGCCCGATGTAGTGCATATTCACAATGTGCATTTTGCCGCATCGCCATCGGTGGTGTATGCTATTACAAAAAGTAAAACGCCGTTTGTTTGCACCTTGCATAATTATCGTCTTCTTTGTCCATCAGCCATTTTATTCTTTAAAGGCCGCCCTTTTTTATCCTCCTTAAAAAACAGCTTTCCCTGGGCGGCGGTAGTAAAAGGGGTTTATAAAAACTCAAGGCTGCTAACTTTTTGGATGGCGGTTTCCATGCATATACATCATTGGGCACGGACCTGGCAACATTGTAACCGCTTTATTGTTTTAACCAACCATGCAAAGCAAATTTTCCTGGATTCAAAAATGGGTTTGCGTGAAGTGCAGATGGTAGTGAAACCGAATTTTTGCTATATGCCCCCATTGCCTGCATCAACCTCCGGCGATTATTTTTTATATGCAGGACGGCTTTCCGACGAAAAAGGAATTCGACTATTACTTCGTATTTTCTCTTCACTGCCATATCAACTTGTAATCGCCGGCGACGGCCCTTTAAAAGAAGAAGTGACTACCGCTGCGTCAAAGTATGGCAACATAAGTTACGTTGGTTCACTGCAAAAAGCGGCATTGTTTCCTGTGCTGGCAAATGCTACTGCCTTATTGTTTCCCTCTATTTGGTTTGAAGGAATGCCTTTGACAATCATTGAGGCCTTCGCTTGCAGCACGCCTGTTATTGCAACCCGGCTGGGCGCTATGGATGACATGGTGACGCCTGGTTACAACGGTCTTCATTTTGAAGCGGGCGATGAAAAAGGGTTGACAGAAACTATTAATAAATGGCAGGTGATTTCAAAAGCAGGTAAGGAAATTTACAGGCAAAATGCAAGGCGAACCTATGAGGCCTTTTACACGCCACAAAAAAATGCGGCTCAACTCCTTTCTATTTACGAAGGTGTTATCCAGGCTGAAGTTTCAACAGCCACAGTTGGGGGCGAATTAAAACCAGTAAACAGCTAATTCACCCGGTCTTTTTTACACATCCTATACCTATGCAAAAAAAGGCAGCGCTCATTATAATTTTTAATCATCGCTATGATAAAAATATTGAAGTACTGGAAGCTATGTATGGCCAGCGGTTCACACATATCTATCACCTTGTTCCTTTTTATGATGGCGATAAGCCGAATGTGATTCCTGTGTATGAAAACTCCCTTTGTTTTCAGGGTTATATAGCACAGGGCTTGAAACATTTTTATGACGAAGACTTTGAGCATTACTTATTTGTAGCTGATGATTTGATCCTGAATCCCGGCATTAATGAAAATAACTACAAGGAAATTTTTAATATAGGTTCTGCCGCAGGCTTCATTCCCGAAATACTTGAAGTGCATCAATTAACGAATAACGATACGATTCGGTTTGTGCTGCAAAAATGGTGGGGAAAAAGAAGACTATACTGGTGGCGGCTGAAGGATTTGGCAAAGTACAGGCATTGGGTAGAAGGTGTTGAAAGCGAAAAGGAAATGCCATCATATACAGAAGCCGCAGCTTTATTAAACCAACATGGCTATAAGATGAAACCTTTAACTCATGCTGATGTTTTCGGCTACTTTCCACTATCGCTCCGTACAAAAAGAGATCGGAGAGAAGTATTGAAATATATTAAATGGCTGGGCAGCTATAAAAGCGAATACAAGATTGCTTACCCTGTAGTAGCTTCTTATTCCGATGTGGTGATTGTACCAAAAGCATCAATAAAAACATTTACACACTATTGCGGGGTGTTTGCTGCTAATGGCTTGTTTGTGGAATTTGCTATACCAACAGCGCTTTTGCTTTCAACAAAAAAAGTGGTATCCGAACCTGTGATAAATAAGCGAGGTGCTATTTACTGGCTGTATACGCCTCCCGAGGCTGCCGCTTATGAGGAGGCGATGAAACCCTATGAATATAATTTACAAAATCTTCTTAAAGCCTTTCCAGCAGATAAACTTTACATACATCCTATCAAACTTTCCAGGTGGAAAACAGGGTAGGGTTTAGCGTTTGGTGTTTTGAGTCTCACCTTCATGGCACTTTCAGGTTATGGCGTTTTGATGATTTTTATTTTCTGGCTTTGTAACTATGAAACAGATCACTACCAGTTGGGATGATGGCCATATACTTGACTTTAAACTTGCTGAACTTTTGCAGAAGTATAACCTGCCGGCAACATTTTACATACCCCAAACAAATTCTGAAAGACCGGTAATGTCACCGCAACAAATAAAAATTCTTGCAAAGGATTTTGAAATTGGAGGGCACACTTTGCATCATGTGCGGCTCCGTTCTGCAGATAAAGAATTTCTGGAAGAAGAAATTAAAGGCAGTTATGACTGGCTCTGCGATTTGTTAGGTGAGGCACCGGTTTCATTCTGTTTTCCGGGAGGTGTATATAACGCAGCAACATCGAAAAGCGTTTTTCAGTACGGTTATAAACTGGCCCGTACTACGGAATTGTTCAGTACAAAATCTTTTACCGCAGGACAGGTATTGGCTACTACATTACAAGCATATCCTCATTCGGCATTCACGTATGCTAAACATCTGGCTAAGCGCAAAAGAGCTACAACGCTTTTAGCCTGGCTAAAAGGTTCGGAGACGAATCTTGCTAAACTTGCAGGACATCATCTAAACCATATTAGTAAAAATGGTGGCTGCTTTCATCTTTGGGGACATTCATGGGAGATAGAAGAACATGATTTATGGAAAGAGTTGGAAGAACTTTTTAAAATTATTTCCAATAGGGCCGGTTTTACGTATGTACAAAACAAAGGGTTGATTTAACCACAACCCATTTTCTCTAAAATTAAAATCTTCTACATGCCTTTCACTTTAATGCAAAAAATTTTTTGCTACACAAAATCTAATTTCAAAATACCAAATAAACTGTGAGAAATGAATAACCGGTTTGTACGTTTACTTCAACTAAGCCTGGGTGTGTTAGATTTTATAACCATCAACGCCGTGTTCTTTTTCACAGAATATTTTTTTCGGACCCAGGCGCTCATTTCGCCCAATGTAGAGTATCTCTATTTTCTTTTCTTTTTAAATGTTGTTTGGCTGGCTGTAGCCCTCACAAAAAATATTTACCATGAGCAGTACATTTTATCTTTTGAAAGTTTCAGCAAGGCTTCTATGCAAGCCTACCTCTACTTTCTTTCAGCCGTAATTATTTTTCTTTTCTTCTTCCGCCTGATTTTATTGTCAAGGGTATTTATAACGGTGGTTTTATCAAGCATACTTATTTCGCTCCTCATCAATCGCTTTCTTTACCTGGGCATTTATTACTATTTTAAGAAAAAGCTTTGGCTGGTTAGTAAGGTTGTTATAATCGGTTACAATCCCTTATCAAAAAAGCTTGTTGATTATTTAACCGAGGAAGGTGCTAACAAAGAAATAGTAGGCTTTTGCGAAGAATTTGAAAACGTGCATGAACTTTCCAACTATCCAATTTTAAGCACCGTTTCTAATGCCCTGGAAGTTTGTAAGCTGCATGGGGCCACTGAAATTTATTCTACCGTAGCGCCGGAGCATAACCAAAGCCTTTACGAGTTAATACAGGGGGCTGATGATAACTGCATTCGCTTTAAAATTGTGCCCGACATGGGGTTCTTTTTTAAGAAGCAAATGCACATAGACTATTTAAAAGAAATTCCTGTTATCTCTCTTCGCAAAGAACCACTGGAAGATATTGGTAACCGCATAAAGAAAAGAATTTTTGATATTGTTGTCAGCTTTTTTGTGGTGGTATTTGTTTTGTCATGGCTTATTCCCATAATCGGAATTCTCATTTGGCTTCAATCCAAAGGCCCCATCTTTTTTTCGCAAAAACGTACCGGGAAAAACGGGAAAGATTTTATGTGTCTTAAGTTTCGCAGCATGAAAGTGAATAGCCATGCAAATGTAAAGCAAGCCACCGCAAACGATGACAGGCTTACGCCTATAGGCAGGTTTTTACGTCGTAGCAGTTTAGATGAGTTCCCCCAGTTTATTAATGTGCTTCGTGGCAACATGAGCATTGTAGGTCCGAGGCCGCATATGGTGCAACACACCGATGAATATTCAAGGCTGGTTGGACAGTATATGGTGCGCCAGTTTTTAAAACCAGGCATAACAGGCTGGGCCCAGGTTAATGGTTACAGGGGAGAAACAAGAACGTTGGACAAGATGCAAAAGCGGGTTGAGTACGACCTTTGGTATCTTGAAAACTGGAGTCTGTTTCTGGATATGAAAATTATGGCAATGACAGCTTTTAATATGGTAAAAGGAGATGGCAATGCTTTCTGATTTTTCCCTATTTTTAAATATGGACGAACGACAGCCGCAAAATTTTTCTTTTTTGCGCTTTAGGGAGAAGCTGGGTCAAAACAAAAAGAAAGTAGCTGCCTTTAGCGCCTTTTTGATAGTTGCTTCTTTGGTGCTTGGAGGCACTGTTTTTTTTATGAACAGCAGGGTAGCCACTTTGGTACAGCTAATAGGTTTCCTGGCTCTTGGTTATATGCATGTCTCAGTAATGCGGGGCAATCTCTCAATTCTTGAGCCTACCGAAAAACTGGTTTATTCGCTGCTCCTGCTTGCATCTGTTTTTATTTTTCTCAGCGGTTTTTATCTTCTAACCAATAAATATCCGCTGCTGAATGTTTTAGCTTCCAGTTGTGCTTTTCTTTTAGTGTATTTATTGGGGGAATTGTGGCGGTTATACAACCATATTTCCGAAACCAGTATTACTCCCTGGTATTACTCCGGCGATCTTTCTTCGAATCAGGCCACCGTTTTTTTAAACAGCATCCCTATCCGTGTTAAGATACAGATTGAGCAGCATGGGCGGGTTGAGTACCCTATCGCTTTCCGGGCGCCTGTTAAAATGAAATTAGGGATGATTTTCTATCACATGATAAAAGAGCAAAATGAAAGCGGTAAAACTTCCATTGATTTTACCGACAGAAATAACAAGCCTTTTGGGTGGGTGTTTTTTACGCCATCCTTTGCAGGATGGAGCAAAACTCTTGACCCCGAGGCAACACTTATTGAAAGTAAGATTGGCCCCAATGCCGTAATTATTGCCCGGCGTATTCCGGACCACAGCTTTTCAGAGGCCTCTGTCCTTCAAACACAAACCGCTTAAAACAGTATATGATAGCTGCTACTCTTAAAGAACAAAAAAAGGCTAAGATCAGGTTCTTCGCCTTATATATCGCCAGTGTTGTTTTAATTATTGTCATTGTTTCTTCGCTATGGAAAGATGATTCTCCGGCCATGGTAGTTAGCGGCATGGAGGCCACATCACCAACAAAAAATGAAAGGTTATTACAGATAGATGCCTTACTGCATAACAAGCTGGAAATAGTGGATAACGAGTACGCATCGGCTATATCGGCAGGAAAAGCTGGAATGCAATCAAGGCAAAATAATCTGCAATCCGCAGAAAGCAATTTCAGAACCACGTTAGATAGCCTGGATAAAGAAGCTGCGACGATAAAAGATGAACAGCAAAAATCTTCACTCATGACTTTGGTGGCAGATTTTAGAAAATCCTTGGAGAGCAGGAGTAAATTAATGAACGGATACACAACGCTTTTAAATGACACCACGAATACTGCAGTTGGCATTACAGGTGCGACTGGCACTACTGACGCGGAGATGCAGGAGCTAAAGACAATTCTTGTAGAAAAAGAGGAAAAGGTAGCGGCATTAGAAAAGAAAAGGCTAGATGATTTGGCTGAAAAAGATAAAATAATTACCTCTCTGCAAAGCCAGGTTGCGAAAAAAACGAATGGGCCTGTACAAACTCCAACCACAAGCGGCGATTCTGAATGGAAACAAAAATATGTGAAGTTAAAAGCCTCGTATGATAATGTTGCAGGGCAAAATAATACTTTGAGCAGGTCGTACAAATCTATTGTTGATGATAACAGGCGGTTGCTTAGCCAACTTCAAGCGGCCCGAAAACAATAAAAGAAATTGGAAAAGATAGATATTTAAAGCCCACAAATTTTGTGGGCTTTTTCAATTTTTGCAGGCCGCAAATTTGATAAGCCCAGCTTGTCGCTAGATGTTTATCGGACTCATCGGCGAAAAAAGCCAGTTGCCCCAATTTTTTTTTAATTTTTTTTTTTCTTTTCTATTTTTCCGCCCTAACCTAAACCTGCCGCTACATTCAGGAGGCATGGCAAAAAAATCCACCAACTATTTAGATGAAAAACTTTAAACCACTTTCCCCAAAATTATTATGCCTTTTGCTGATGCTTTTTTTTAGCATTATGTCAAATGCGACAGCCTGGTATTTTTCCGCCTCCGAAGGTGATGATTCCAGAACCTCTGCGCAAGCGCAAAACCCTGGCACGCCATGGAAATCTTTAGCAAAGCTGAATACCATTTTCAGCAGCCTTGCTCCCGGAGACATTATTCTTTTTAAAAGAGGTGATGTTTTTGCAGGAACCATTTTCATTGCTGCATCCGGCAGCCCTTCAAACCCCATAGTTTTGGAAGCTTATGGCACAGGAGCCAAACCTGTCATCAGTGGGTTAAGTTCTCTGTCGGGGTGGACTTCCGCAGGAAATAATATTTGGGAAGCAGCCCTTCCTGCAGGCAATGACGCAGTGAATGTTTTATTACTTAATGAAACCGTTCAACGGGTTGGCCGGTATCCTAATAGTAATATGCCCAACGGAGGATACCTTACCATAAAAAGGTTTACTACCAACACTTCTATTTTCGATAACGGTCTTACAGGCAATCCTAACTGGAACGGGGGTGAAGTGGTAATACGCAAAAACCGCTGGGTGCTCGATCGGAATAAAATCACCAGCCACAACGGAAACACAATCAACTATGCTTCTCAGTCGGGTTATTCTCCCTCGGTAAACTATGGTTACTTTATTCAAAATCATCCAAACACATTAGACCAAAATGGTGAATGGTATTACAAAAACGGCAATAAAAGACTCGGCATCTTTTCTTCATCAGGTGCGCCTGCCGTCCCTGTTCAGGCAAGTACGGTAAACACATTACTAAGAGTACACAATCAAAATAATATCAGCTTTCGCAACATTATTTTTAAAGGGGCTAATGCTAATGCAATAGAAGTCGATAATGCGCATGGCGTTCAATTGTTGAACTGCGACATTCTTTTTTCTGGGGGTAATGCGGTTTTAGCTTCAAGCAGCAATAACCTTCGGGTAGAGGGTTGCACTATTTCTTATACAAACAATACAGCGCTGGAGTTGAGGTATTCGTCAAATGCAGTTATCAAGGACAACAAAATAAAAGGCACCGGAACTTTTGCCGGGATGGGCAATGGCGACAGCGGTTCTTACGAAGGGATTTTAATGGATGGAGATAATGAATTAATTGAAGGAAATGTAATTGACAGTACCGGTTACATTCCGATAACCTTCCGGGGAAATGTAAACATCATCAAAAACAATTTTATCAGTAATTACAATTTTGTAAAAGATGATGGCGGCGGTATTTACACCTGGAACAATATTGCAGGTGCTCCTGCAACTTACGGCTCAAAAATTATCAGCAATATCGTATTAAACGGTTACGGTGCAGGCGATGGAACAGATGACCCCGGCTACCTGGCATCCAATGGAATTTACATGGATGATAATACAGCCGGTGTTGAAATCAGGGGAAATACAGTAGCCAACTGTGGCTTATATGGTCTTTATATTCATAATGGCCATGAGCTTTCAATAGAAGACAATACTTTTTATAACAGCAGAAGCCAGGTTGTATTGGCGCATGATAATTATGCGGCGTATGCGCCTATCCGCAATGTATCAATGTTAAATAATGTCTTTTTTTCAAAAGATAATAGCCAGCTGCTTGCTGAATTTAAAACACCCAAGGATGACATAGCCAGTTTCGGAACCTTTAATAATAATTATTATTGTCGCCCAACCTACGACAGCTATGTAATTAATGTATCGTACCAATCGGATGGAACTAATCTTGACCTGGCTGAATGGAAGGCGCTTTATGGAAAAGATGCGGCCTCGAATAAATCACCCATACCGGTAGCTTCATATAGCCATATTCGTTTTGAATACAATGCATCTGCCACATCAAAAACGGTCGCTTTAGATGGAACTTATGTTGATGCAAGAAACAATACTCATAGTGGTACCATCACACTTGCACCTTTTACTTCTGCTGTATTAATGAAGCAGGTACAACCTACCGCTTTATGCCCCGGCACCGGAAGCATAACCCGTGAGCAATGGAACAATACGCAGAACGGTGACTTTTCTACTGTGCCCTGGCAAACAACGCCAACAAAAACTACTGTATTGACCGGGGCATTAGAAACATCGAACCTTGGCGATGCGTACGGCTCCCGTATCCGCGGCTATATATGTGCCCCGCAAACGGGGGATTATACATTTTGGATTGCCGGCGATGACAGGGCAGAACTTTGGTTAAGCACCACCGATAATCCAGCCAATAAAAGAAAGATTGCCGGTTTAGTTAGCTGGACAAGTTTCAGGGAGTGGAATAAAACACCATCGCAAAAATCTGCCTCCATTTATTTAGAGGCCGGAAAGAAATATTACATCGAAGCGCTTCAAAAAGAAAGTAATGGTGGTGATCATCTTTCCGTAGCATGGCAGATGCCTAATGGTTTGTTTGAAGGTCCAATTGAAGGAACACGGTTATCACCTAATGCCAGTACAGTTGCCCTGCTTGATCAAACCATTGACTTTTTACCGCTCGCCAATACAAGTTTTGGTGCAGGCGCCATAACTCTTACCGCTACGGCTTCTTCAGCATTGCCGGTAAATTTTTCAATTGCGTCTGGCCCTGCTACTCTTGCTGGTAATGTACTTACACCAACAGCCGCCGGAACCATCAGCATAACAGCAACGCAAGCTGGTAATTCAATATACAATGCTGCGCCTGGTGTAGTCCAAAATCTTGTTGTGTCACCGGGTGCACAATGTTCTGCTTCAGGCACTATTCTTAGAGAGCAATGGAACGGAGCAGGCGGGAATGACATTTGGCAGATACCTGTAACAACATTGCCTTCGTCAACCAGCCAGTTAACCTCTTTTGAAGGGCCAACAGATATTGCCAACCAATACGGGTCACGCATCAGGGGATATATTTGTCCACCACAAACAGGGCCTTACATTTTTTTTATAGCCGGTGACGATGCCACCGAACTTTGGTTAAGCATCGATGATAACCCGGCAAATAAAATTAAAATCGCCTACAGCCTTAGCTGGACCGGCTGGCGGGACTGGACAAGATTTGGTACGCAGAAATCGGTCTCTATCAATTTAGAAGGTGGTAAAAAATATTATATAGAGGCCCTTCAAAAAGAAGGTGATGGCGGTGATCATCTCTCAGTAGGCTGGCAATTGCCAAACGGAGTTTTTGAGAGGCCAATTGCAGGCAGCCGCTTATCGCCCTACATAGTGACAGCTACTGCACAAAATCAATCCATAAGTTTTACAACACCTTCAAACATAATATTTGGTAGCGCACCAGTAGTATTAACTGCCACCGCCACATCAGGTCTGCTGGTAAATTTTACACATGTTTCTGGGCCGGCAACGCTTGTGGGTAGCGTACTTACGCCTACGGGTATTGGAACTGTAATTGTCAAAGCATCGCAAAGTGGTAACACATTGTTCAATGCCGCGCCTGATGTAGTCCGCAACGTAACGATCATAGCGCCTACGCTTTGCTCTGCTACAGGAACCATTTTAAGAGAGCAGTGGAACGGAATTGATGGAAATGATATTGGGCAGATACCACTTGACCTTGCTCCTTCATCAACCAGCCAGTTAAACTTTTTTGAAGGTCCAAGAGATTTGCGGGAACGTTACGGTTCCCGGATCCGGGGCTATATATGTGCCCCGCAAACCGGTAACTATACGTTCTGGATTGCCGGCGACGATGCAACAGAATTATGGTTAAGTACCAACGATCAGCCATCGAATAAAGCAAAGATCGCTTACAGTCTAAGCTGGACAAACTACCGCGATTGGAACAGGTTCTCAACGCAAAAATCAGTGTCTGTCTATTTACAATCGGGAACTAAATATTATATAGAGGCATTACAGAAAGAAGGGGATGGCGGAGATCATTTATCAGTGGCATGGCAACTGCCTGACGGAACAACGGAGGCGCCAATTGCTGGTAGCAGGTTATCGCCTTACGTAAATGAAGACAGCGATGATGACAATGATAACAACAAGCAGTTAAACACTAGGACCGCGGTAGTTGCTGAGAAAACTGCCGACCAACACCTTTCCTTAAATGAAACAATAGTGAAATCTTTTCCTAACCCCTTTACCAATCAAACAACAGTAGAAGTTACTCCAGCAGTAACCGGTATTGCTTCTGTTGATGGATATGATGTGTCAGGAAGAATCATCAGCAAATTGTTTAACGGCACTATGCAAAAAGGAGTTTCAAAGCAATTTCAGTTACAGGGCAAAAACCTTCCTTCCGGAATTTATTTCATACGTGTTGCATTTGCAGAAAGCGTTATAAATTATAAGGTTATCAAATGGTAATTACAGATAATTCTTTAGATAAAGTAAAAGGCTTCCTTGTTGGAAGCCTTTTACTTTATCTAAACTTTATCATGTACGGTTAATTCAATCTTGGTTTTGTAGTCTTCTGCTTAGAATAGGTACAAAATAAAAAAGCCTTCCAACTGGAAGGCTTTTAGTTGCGAAGCCAGGGATCGAACCTGGGACCTTCGGGTTATGAGCCCGACGAGCTACCGCTGCTCTACTTCGCGGTGTAAACTTAACACAAAAAACAATAAGACAATGAATCTCATTCTGTTAAAGCAGAACTAATTTGTTTTTGCGATATAATATTATTAAGAAAGAACTTTATTATTGCGACTTTCCGTTTAAAACGGGAGGCAAATATAGAGCAGTAACCTATTGAACCCAAACATTTTTATTAAGTTACATTTGCAGGCAATAAAAAAATGAAATCAGGATTCGTCAACATATTCGGGAAGCCCAACGCAGGCAAAAGCACGTTGCTTAATGCACTGATGAAAGAGAAGTTGGCTATTGTCTCTTCTAAAGTGCAAACAACCCGCCATCGCATCAAAGGCATATTAAGTACCGAAGCTTACCAGATCATATTTTCTGATACGCCAGGTATTATTGATCCTAAATACAAGCTGCACGAAAAAATGATGAAGGCCGTGCGAAGCGCTTTGGAAGACGCGGACCTGGCTTTGCTTTTGGTTGATCTAAAAGAGAACTGGACTGAAGTTGATGGTATATTTTCTGCGCTGCGGTTAAAGGTGCCGTCTTTGGTGGTGGTGAATAAAATTGATGGACCGGCCAAAGGGAAAATTGAGGAAGCAAAAGCTTTTTTTAAGGATAAGGTATATGCAAAAGAAGTAGTGTTCATCTCGGCTTTAAATAGTAGTGGTGTAGCTGAGCTACTCGATAAAATTGTGGCCTTTTTACCAGAGGGCGAACCGTTTTATGCGGATGATGAAATTTCTGATTTGCCCACTAAATTTTTTGTATCGGAAATCATCCGCGAAAAAATTTTTGGGTTGATGGAAGATGAAATTCCGTATCAGACAACAGTACTGGTGCAGGAGTTTAAAGAGAAATCAACGTTGATAAAAATACGGGCTGAGATTATTGTTCAACGGGAATCGCAGAAAGCAATTATTTTAGGCCAGGGTGGAAAAATGATAAAGCAGATCGGTACAGATTCAAGAAAGGAAATTGAGAAGTTTTTAGAGCAAAAAATCTTCCTGGAGCTGTTTGTGAAAGTGCGTCCCAACTGGCGGGAGAATGAATTGTATTTAAAGGAGTATGGGTATTAAACCCTGTCGCTAAAGGGAACTTAGGCCATAATTGATTCTATATCTCTCAGCTAGTTCTTTATAATAAGGATTATTATGTACCAAGCATTAGTATTTCTATTTAGCGTCTGTTGCGTCGCACTCTTCAAGGTTCTGTAATTCTATTCAGCGTAATGCTCAACAGAATTACTACAAATGAACGGAGCGTCGCCAATGTCGCTTCATAGCAGCACAGAAGCTGGTCAACAAAAATTTTAAAATAAAATAGACTTTTAGTTTTAGTGTCTGCCACACCCTGCAGCTCAAAGCTAATAGCTCGCAGCTTGTTTTTATGGCATTTACAGTAGCAATAGTAGGCAGACCGAATGTAGGTAAGAGTACAATTTTTAACCGCTTGCTGGAGCAGCGCAAAGCAATTGTTGAAGATACTCCCGGTGTTACCCGTGATCGTCAGTATGGCATTGCCGACTGGAACGGAAAGAACTTTTATGTAATTGATACCGGTGGCTTTGTGGCCGAAGGCAAGGAAATATTTGAAAGTGAAATACGCAAGCAGGTACACATTGCCATGGACGAAGCAAGCATCATTTTATTTGTAGTGGATGCTGCAACCGGTATGACTGACCTGGATGATGCGATGGCTGATGTACTCCGGCGTTCTACCAAGCCTGTTTTTTTAGTGGTAAATAAAGTTGACAATAATGAACGTTTATTGGAGGCTTCTGAATTTTACAGCCTTGGTTTTGATAAAGTTTTTTTTATGTCTGCCATAAGCGGCAGCGGCACCGGTGATTTGCTTGATGATGTAACAGCGCTGATGAAAGATGAGCCGGAGATTGAGGAACCCGATGTTCCTAAGTTCGCCATTATTGGCCAGCCCAATGTTGGTAAATCTTCTTTGCTGAATGCTTTGGTAGGAGAGGAGCGGGCCATCGTAAGCGATATAGCCGGCACCACAAGAGATACCATTCATACCCGGTACAATTTATTTCAAAAAGACTTTATTTTAATTGATACGGCCGGTATCCGCCGCAAGGCAAAAGTGCATGAAGACCTGGAGTTTTATTCCGTAATAAGAGCTATTAAGGCATTGGATGAAGCCGATGTTTGCCTGTTGCTTTTAGATGCGGAAAAAGGCATCACCGCACAAGACCTGACCATTTATAGTTTAGCGGCAAAAAAAGGGAAAGGCATTGTAGTGCTGGTAAATAAATGGGACTTAGTTGCTAAAGAAACGAATACCGCAAAAGAATATGAAAAGACGTTAATGCAAAGGCTACTTCCTTTTAACGACGTGCCCATTTTATTTATTTCGGTAAAGGAAAAAACAAGAATTTTTAAAGCTATTGAAGTCGGCCTTGACGTTTTTGAAAACCGCAAGCGCAGGATACAAACTTCAGTGTTGAATGAAATATTATTAAAAGCTATTGAAACGTATAATCCTCCTGTAGTGAGAGGTAATGCCATTAAGATTAAATACGTAACGCAGATACCAACCGTTGTTCCCTCGTTCGCTTTCTTCTGTAATTATCCCGATGAAATAAAAACGCCGTACAAAAACTATTTAGAAAACAAGCTTCGCGAAAACTTTGATTTTAAAGGTGTACCGATACGTGTCTTTTTTAGAAAGAAATAGTAAGTAATGGTTTTTGGGCTTGTAGGGATACAAGCCCCGGCAATAGAACAGGTTGCTGGTATTTCAACAGTTTATATAAAAAAGCTCCTTTTAAAAAGGAGCTTTTTTATATAAACCTAAACGGCTGCTTACTGTTTCAATTCCTTCTTTAAATACAACCAGCTCTTCTTGCTGCTGCTGAATAAAAACATTGTCGTCTAATTTACCCATCACGCTTTCCATTTCGGCTTCGTTATCGTAAACCATTTGCCTGTAGTCGCTTTGGAAATCCTTTGCACGGGAATCGTAAATATTTTCTACCATCCATGTTTTTGTATCTGCTGCCTGTTGCAGCAGTGAGGCAAATAATTCCGGGGTAAACTGGTGCGGTTTTATTTCTAATAGTTCAAGCACTGATGCGTAAGCATGATGTAGTTTCTGTTCGGCATAAGCCTTACCGTTTTGCTGGTAAAACTGGTGTATCTCATTCCAGCCTTTTACTTCCCCATTCTTTATATTGTTGAGCAAAATTCCTAACGAAGTTTTAGGTAGCAATTGCCCGCCAACATTCACCCATTCAAGCCGCTCAGGCACTTGTGGTAAAGCCTGTTTTAGTTTCTCAAACGAAGAAAAAGAATGACGGTTACTAAAGAGTAATATTTGCTCCACCGCATAATAAACAATCAATTTCTTATAAATGGTATAAGCCTCCTTAACCTTAATTATTTGTACTGGACGGTTGCCGCCTTCAAAGCCTTCTGCATATACTTGCATTTTTTTAAAATCAAGTGAGGCGTCGTTTAATAAACGTTCTCCTTCAATGGCTAACACCTCATCATCTTTCCATTCTTTATTTACCGACCTGGCGGTGAACTTTCGTAAGAGACGGAGTGCTGTAAATATTTCATTTACACTATCAGGTGCCAGGAAGTCGTATTCTATATGCTGAATCTTTTTAGTGCGTTTGTCTCTGTCAACATACTTAGCTGAGTTTCTTGCCAGCGCATACATGTTATACATAAACCAATAAGCCGGCATTACTATCAACCTGTTTGCCGCCACATCGTTATTGATCAAGCTAAAAGGTAGTAGAATATTCAACTCCGAAGGGTAATCGCCTTTGGCTATTAAGGTGAATGAAGAAAATTTTGAATTGTGTTTTAGACTTACACATAGCCCTGGCCAAAAGCCACGAGCTGCAACCAATTCACCGTCAGCGGCACGGCTGTTATGGTTTGAGCCGATAGTGGCGCCGGCAGCAATATTGCTTTGTCCCATAACTAATGCCGCACATAAAAAAGAATTGTTATGATGCTGCTCATGCGATGGAAAAATAAGCGAGTTCAATACTTCGCAACAGGAGATGGTGGAATTGCTACCGAGATAAGAGTTGATCAACCGTGCGCCATATTTTAACTGCGAATGTGCCGCCATAAAAAAGCGAACGGCCTTTACGCCATAAAAGATACGGCAGCCAAAACCAATGATGCCATTTACCAATTCGCAACCTTCGCCAATTTGTGATGGCGCTTCCGCAGATGAATTAATAGTAAGGTTCTTTAATTTGTTAGCACCTTTTATATAGGCATCGCTGCCTACCCAAACATCTTTAATAATGCTGGTATTTTTAATTACACAACGGTCACCGATCTTACCATAATAGCCACGCTGCTTATCAAACTTTTTTTCGGTAAATTCTTTGAACTTGTTCATTAATTCGGCGTCATCTCTATGCTTGCTCCACAGGTAAGCATCGCCGGGCAACATGCCGTTGAAAGGAAGAATTTTTCGTCCGCCGTTTTCATTACGCACTTCCATCCAAACACGAACTTCTTCTGCTTCGCCTTCTTTAATAACGCCATTGCCAAATTTGGAATGATCGGTTGTGTGCAGTTCATGAACATTGACAATCATTACTTCGTTGCCAACAATATAATGTGAAATATAATTGACATTGTTGATGATAACATTATCGCCAAAGTCACAACTGATGATGGTGCTGTTATACAAGCCCACCGGCATGCACACATTATGATACTCCAAAGCGATGCTTTCTAATTTACCAATACGCACCAGGCCAAAAAATTTGCAGGCTTTTACCAATTCAGGATTAAATGCATCGGATACTTGTATTTTATTCCAGTCGTCAGATGTGTTTCGGTTGCGAACCAATACTTCTATTTCGTAAGCAGATAGGTTGCGGTATGTAATGCCATTACGGTTTTGAAAATTGCGCAGGTGGTATTCGTCTTTACCGGCGGGTAAATAATCAGTGGGTATAAAATCGTAGCCGATGGATTGTAAGGGCCGTTTGTTCATAGGGGCGAAGATACATCTCACTCCAACCCTCTCCAACAAGTTGGAGTGTAGCCGGCATCAATACTTATTTCCATCCCTGAAGCCCTGTTTACCAGAGAGTTTATAGATTGCAACTAGTCCCCATTCGTTAGGCAGTATCATAGATCTCAGGTGCCTACGAAAAGTAGGAATGTTTAGAAAATTCTAATAGAATATTTGTAGCGATAGTATTTAAAATTGTTTTAATTTGAGTGAACAAGTGTTTATTCTTGAACTGATACTTATCTATTAGTAGGAATGAAGCTTACAAATTTGATAAGTAGGAATCTTTTTAAATTATTCTACAAAACCAACCTAATATGCCGATACTATCAGTAGCAGCCGCAGAAACAGCATTTGAAATAGGAATAACTGTTGTTAAACGTTTTTTCCAGCCTGCTGCAAAAAAGGAGCAGGACATTATTTCAATAGGTTTAGCCGTTGGATATTTTTACAACTTTCTTGACCCTGTTAGCAGCGTGATACAGGATGATGAGTTTACCCTGTATCAACCTTTAGAAAAGGACAAAGCGGTAACATTAGAAAGCCCTTATGTGACTTATGAAAGTGAAAATATCAATATGCAGATAATCATACCTAAACGGCTGGATGTAGAGGCTTTTAAAGCATGCGAGGATGAATTTAAGCCTTACACAAAAGGATTCATTTACCTCAAACGAAACAAAAGGTTTTATGGTATCAATTATTTTACAGCACAAATTGGCAAAAATCAACGCCTTACAATAGTTGATCTTGCCCGTCCAGTAATGGCAGTCAAGCGTTACTACGAGGAAATATTAGGAATAAAAACTTATGTAGACGGAGACGAGAAGTGGTTTAAAAGCCAAATATCTGAAATTGCAGCTTTTAAAGAGTCGCTTAAGAATTTACAAAAACTTGGGTACGGTGTGTTAGTCAATAAGCTTTCATTTTGTGATGTTGGATAAGGCACCCAGTACGAACTGACGATCTTTACATAGACAGTACTATTGATTCTGCAGTTCGCAACATAGACACTCCTTCGCCTAAAATGCCACGCCAATGACAACTTAATCACCAGTTATTGATTGAGTTTTTAAATATCCTGCATTGTTGCTTTTTTTATAGCAGAGGAGTGGGGTATATTCTTATTCCACCGTCACACTCTTCGCCAAATTCCTCGGCTTATCTACATCTACACCTTTGGCCACACCTACATAATAAGACAGCAGTTGCAAAGGAATAATGCTTAGCATAGGCGCCAGTATTTCATCAGCCTCGGGAACAATCATCACATCATTAGCCAGCGCAGTGCTTTGCTCATCGCCATCATTTATTACAGCAATCACTTTTCCTTTGCGGGCTTTAATTTCCTGCATGTTGCTGATTACTTTTTCGTGGTACGAATCTTTCGTCGCTACGAAAACGACCGGTAAATGTTCATCAACTAAAGCTATAGGTCCATGCTTCATTTCCGCAGCAGGGTAACCCTCTGCATGTATGTAGGAGATCTCTTTCAATTTTAATGCACCTTCCAACGCTACCGGAAAATTGTACCCTCTTCCAAGGAACAAGGCATCGCCGGCGCCTTTATATTTTTCGGCTAATGCTTTTATGTGTTCCGAGCCTTTTAAAACGGTGGAAACTTTATCAGGAATGTCATTTAACTCCCGGACTAATTTCAAATAACGATCACGATCAAGGGTGCCTTTTTCATAGCCAATTTTTAATGCGATCATCGTAAGTACAGCTAGTTGTGCTGTGAATGCTTTGGTAGAAGCCACGCCAATCTCCGGGCCGGCATGCGTGTAAGCACCTGCATCAGAAATACGGGCAATAGAAGAACCTACAACGTTTACCACGCCTAAAATAATAGCGCCTTTCGCTTTTGCATTTTCTATGGCTACCAGGGTATCGGCGGTTTCGCCGCTTTGCGAAATAGCGATGATAACATCACCCTTATTGATGACAGGATTTCTGTACCTAAACTCAGAAGCATACTCCACTTCCACATTAATGCGGCAAAGTTCTTCAAAAATATATTCAGCCACTAAACCGGCGTGCCAACTGGTGCCGCAGGCCACCATCACAATACGGTTAGCGTTCATTATTTGCTCTGCATATTTCTCAATGCCACTCATCTTGATGGTACCAGCCTCAGCATCTAACCGGCCTCGTAAACAATCATAAATTGTTTGCGGTTGCTCAAATATTTCTTTCAGCATGAAGTGTTCGTAGCCACCTTTTTCAATGGCCGCCAGTTCCATATCCAGCTTAGTGATATAAGGCGTTTGCCTTTCGTTACCAAGGTTCTTCAGAATTAATTCATCAGCTTTGATGATAGCAACTTCATAGTCGTTTACATACACTACTTCTTTGGTGTATTCAATAATTGGTGATGCATCGCTTGCGAGGAAATGTTCGTTCTTGCCAATGCCAATTACAAGAGGGCTTCCTTTACGGGCGGCAATTAACGTATCAGGATTATCCTGGTCAACCAACACAATTACATAAGCGCCTACTACACGCTTCAATGCAATACGCACGGCTTCTTCCAGCCCGCAATTATTATTAGTTTGAATGTATTCGATAAAGTTGAGCAGTACTTCCGTGTCGGTATCGCTATGAAAAATATAGCCCTTAGTTGAAAGCTCTCTTTTTAACTGCGCATAGTTTTCAATAATGCCATTGTGTATCATTGCCAACTTGCCATTGTTGGAAAGGTGGGGATGCGCATTACTATCATTGGGTTCCCCGTGTGTAGCCCAGCGGGTATGGCCAATGCCGGCGTGCGCATGCAGGTCTTTGCCAACAATGCTTTCTTCAAGGTCAGCTACGCGGCCTTTCTTTTTGTATACTTTGATGCCACCGTTTAGCAGCGCAACACCAGCACTGTCGTATCCACGGTATTCAAGGCGTTTCAATCCTTTTAAAATTACAGGGTAAGCCTCACGAGGGCCGATATAAGCAACGATTCCGCACATTTTTTAATTGATTAGTTGATTAGTTGATTGGTTAATTAGTTACAAAGCGGCGTGATAAAAAGTTCCTGGTGTTTTCGTACACCAGTCAACCAATTTGCCGGTCAACTAATCAACACTTAAAAACGGTGCGAAAATCAAGAAAATAAAGGACAATTCAAAAGAGTGGGGATAAGGAGCTTACCCCGGCCCTCTTCAACTTGTCAGAGAGGGAGCAGCCTCCGAAAGTGCAGGGAGGCTTGTGCTTGTTTATTTTCTTTTTCATTCCGTAAGAACGTGTGGTGCATAGAAAGATTGATAGAATAAAGGGATAAGTTTTATAACTGATGATTGGAGTTTTTGATAACAAGCAGACAAGAAATAATGAAACCCAGGTAAATACTTTTACCGATGTGAGAGTGCATAGAGTCACTGATTTTTACAACGCATGGTGATTAACTTGACGTTAATGATTTATTTGATAAGGAATTAATATTTTTTACACATAAAGCAACACCAACAAAAAACCACTTCCTTATTCAGGAAGTGGTTCACAAAATCAAAACTTATAATTACTTAAAAGGCTCCTTTCTCAGCTGCTTTTTGCATCGGGTTAGGTCCTGCGGTTTGTCCACGTGCCGCCTGCTTCATTTTAAATACCTGGAAGCGGCTTGGCTCTGCTGCCGTAACTCCCCAGCTGTTATTGCTGTCATTAATATCAGCAGTTTCCCTCATCGGGTCAAGCTTAATACTCGCCACCTCTTTGTCCTTCATAAATGCCTTGGTTACCTTATTCTCATTCAGGCGCCATACCTGTGCCGGAATCCGGTCGGTTTCTTTGCTTCCGTCCTTGTAAGTCCATTCAACAATTATGGGCATTGCTAATCCACCCTTGTTGCTTAATTGCAACTCGTAAAAGAATTTATTCTGCAATGCCGCTTTATCTGCCTCACCTAAAACTTCAGCCATTGCCGGTTGTGCTACCGAATATTTAGTGCTATCGTAAGGGGCAATACCACGGTTATAACGCCAGTAAAAATCGCGTAGGCTGGTATCCACATCCGTCGCAAATTTTATGCTCTTGTCCTGCCGGTTACGTATTTTAGAAACATCATCGAATTGGCCTGTTGAAGATGGTTTAGCAAGGCTTTGCATCACTGTAGTATCACGCATCCTTGCAGGAATGGTAGCAGACGCATCGGCTTTAGCCACTTTCACAGAGTCTAAAGAAATATCGCAAACATCGGTGCTGTAAAACCAGCCTCTCCAAAACCAGTCAAGGTCTTCGCCACTGGCATCTTCCATTGTGCGAAAGAAATCGGCAGGCGTGGGATGTTTAAAGGCCCAGCGCTTTGCATATTGCTTAAATGCGTAATCAAACAGTTCGCGACCCATGATGGTTTCCCGCAAAATATTTAAACCGGTAGCCGGTTTGCTGTACGCATTAGGACCAAAGCCGATAATGTTTTCCGAGTTGGTCATAATGGGTTCCAACTGGTCTTTGGGCAGCTTCATATAATCAGTGATAGAAAAAGCTGGCCCGCGGCGCGAAGGAAATTTATTATCAAATAATTCTTCAGTCAGGTATTCAACAAAGGTGTTCAGGCCTTCATCCATCCAGCTCCACTGGCGCTCATCGCTGTTAACGATCATTGGAAAAAAATTATGGCCCACTTCATGAATGATCACACCCAGCATCGCATACTTTGTTCCTTCGCTATACGTGCCATCCTTGGCGGTGCGGCCATTATTAAAACAGATCATCGGGTACTCCATACCGTTAGAAGCTTCCACGCTTTGCGCTGTAGGGTAAGGATAAGGAATCGTGAAATCGGAATAGGTTTTAATCGTGTGTGCCACCGCTTTTGTAGAGTAACGCTTCCAAAGATTGTACGCCTCTTTCGGGTAAAAGCTCATGCACATGATCTTCTTTCCCTCTACGGTAACAGGCATCGCATCCCAAACAAATTTGCGGGAGGCGGTCCATGCGAAATCACGTACACTATCCGCCTTAAATATCCATGTTTTGGTAAGCTTCGATTTCATTCCTTCTGCTGCTTTCGCTTCAGCAATGGTTACAATCTCCACTGGCTCTTTTGTAGTTTGCGCTTTTTGCCAGCGGGCTTTTGACGCAGCCGGTAACACTTGTGCATAGTTTAAACATTCACCCGTTGCACCCACTACATGATCTGCGGGTACGGTCATTTGCACTTTAAAGTTTCCAAAGGTTAATGCAAACTCGCCTCTACCGGTAAACTGGTGGTTTTGCCAGCCCTGGAAATCGCTATAAACACAAAGGCGCGGATACCACTGGGCTATAGTAAAAACGTGGTTACCGTCTTCTGGAAAAAATTCGTAGCCACCGCGGCCACCCATGGCCAGGCGGTCAGAAATTTTATAATTCCAGTTGCAGATAAACACAAACTTCTGACCGGGTTTAAGCGGCTGCGGCAGCTCAATACGCATCATTGTTTTGTTGATGGTATAATTCAGTTTTTTTCCCGCACCATCTGTAAGCTTGGTAATGATATGTCCATAACCGTTGTCCGATTTGTCATTCTTCATCCGCTCCAGTTGCTGTACGCTGGTAACATTAGGGAGAGCATTGCTGGTTTGGTAGTTGGCATTGTTCACCGTGCTATGCTCATTCTCATCTAACTGAATCCACAGATACGTTAAAGGGTCTGGCGACTGATTATAGTAGGTTACTGTTTCAGTGCCGGTAAGTTTTAATGCGGCTTCGTCAAGCGTTGCTTTAATGTCATAGTCGGCACGCTGCTGCCAGTACTTAGTGCCCGGCGCACCACTTGCGGTACGGTATTCATTGGGTGTAGGCAACGAAATACCTAATTGCTCAAACCGGTTTCCGTGGTTAGAGTTTGGGTTATTTTTTATATCCTGCGCCATTGCAGCATTTGTGATGGCCGCTGCAGTGATAAATAAAAGAGCTTTCTTCATGTATGTTATTTTGTATTTAGTGTTTATAGTTTATAATAATCAAATTTAATGGTTGTCATCCTTGTCACTCTGAGCTTGTCGAAGAGTTACCGAAGGATGGGCGTGTCCCTCGCAGAGCCTCGGGCCGGGCTATCCGCTTCAATCTTTTTGGGAGGCCCAAAAAGGATAACGCTTCTATCCCTCACGCAAAGTCCCTCACCAAACCCCTCTCCAACAAAGTCGTAGAAGGAAGTGCTCTTGCCAGCGGGCAGTCCACGACTTGCGAAGAAAAGGAAATATCATTTGCGTCTTTCTGAAGCAAGGGCTGTGCGTTGTTCTCTCTGCCGACTGCCGAAGGAGTGGGTTGTGGCCAGCGCTCCAAAGCCATCTCCAAAGCTAACCCAAAAACCACCGCAGAAACAAAAATCACCCAATGCCTTCTATCAACATTTAAAACTCTAATAAAGAGCTGCGAGAGCAAAAGAATTACGGCCACGATCAATACCTGCCCGAGTTCCAGCCCAACGCTAAAGCTAAACATAGACAGCGCAAAGCTTTGGTCGGAGGCCAGTATCATACGCAAGGTATTGGCAAAAGCCAGTCCGTGAACCAATCCAAAAAACAAGGCTAAAAAATAATTGATACGGACTGCTTTTGGCGTAAACGATTTTTGAAAAAGGTTGCTGATGGCTGTAATAACAATCGTACAGGGAATCAAAAACTCTATCAGGCTTTCTTTTACTTCAACCAGTTCTTTAGTACTAAGGATTAGCGTAATAGTATGACCGATAGTGAAAGCGGTGACAAGAATAAGTACCTGTTTCCAGTCTTTAAGCATATAAATTGCTGCCAGCGCAGCAATGAACAAAATATGGTCAAGCGCCTCAATGGTAATAATATGCTCCCAGCCTATCTTAAAATAAAATGTAAAGTCGTTCATAGTTAGTGGGTGGTTATTTAGTTAACTGGTTTATTATTTGATTTGGCGGTTAATGATTTTTGATGTATTATCACAAATTCCGTAAAACGGATGTCCGCTTCTACCCCTTCCTGATCAACTAGTCAATGGGCA
>JAQBNG010000199.1 GCA_028288675.1 Flavisolibacter sp.
TTTGCGTCAAAGGCGATGCTTCCTTTTAAAAGTATTACCCGGTTCTGAATATTTTTTAAGCCCAAGCCATCTTTATTGTAGCGGAACTCTTCAAACTTTTGTTGGCTAAGGCCATTGCCATTGTAAGTAATAGTGAGTTGCAATTGATTATTACTGTAAACAGAAGCTATGTGGATTTGGCTGGCCTCAGCATGTTTTAGAATATTGTTGATAAGTTCCTGCACCATGCGGTAAATACTGATGTCGTTCTCTGGGTTTTGAGTAACGTATAAATCATCAAGCGAAGTTTCCGCTTGCATGATACCGCTTTGCACCACCTTTTTTATAAAATGGCGGATAGCTTCATTTAAGCCAAATTCCTTTAAAATATTGGAATGAAGGTTGTGTGAGATGCCACGCACTTTTTGAATGCCTTCGTCGAGTAGTTCTTTGCTTCGATGAAAAAGTTGCAGTTCCTTTTCAGTAAGGTTGGTATGAGTAATGCCCTGCAAGTGAAGTTTGGTAGAAGATAAGATCGCTCCGACTTCATCATGGAGCGTTTCTGCAATTCGATGGCGTTCCAATTCCTCACTGCGGACGGCGGCTTCAATAAGTTGGTTTTGCTGTTGTTCGCGGAGAGATTGGATGTCTTTTTGGTGTTGTAGTTTCTTTTTTTGATTGGCTAGTGTCACAATCAAAAAACTAGAGAATAAAATAAGCATTATAGCAATACTTATAAAAATAAGTAAGCGTATGTCAGTCATGTTGCAAAGGTTTATATCCACTGGATTTACCAAGTCCAATTCCTAGGAAAATGCACATAACAAGAAAGGCTATATTCTGTACTCGCCAAATATTATCGGCAATAAACGGATCCTGTATGTGAGCCACTTTATAAAATAGGTATATTGGAAAGGTTACTACTACAAATAGACCTAATCCTGTAACTATCCAAAATGAAGGTTGGTGGGTGAGACCTGAATCCGATTGCTTTATGGAAAAAAGATAGTATTTAATACAAAAAAATAAGAGAAGGCTTGAACCAATAGAATATGAATAACTGCTAATTACATTTTCTGTGTAGAATTCATATATCGCGAAAATCAGGGCACCCAACAATATAAAAAAGACTACGATTTTAAATCCCGACTTTCGGATAAAATAAGGTTCTAGCATCCAGAAAAACCACATAAAAAGAAATAGTCGCACAACTGAATGAATATTATAAAAGATTATATTACTATGCCAAGGAAGATTTATGCCTAACGATTTTTGGCTTGAAATGATATTTGCACAAATATTTAAGAAAAGGGCTGTCCAAACATAAAAACGAATAGGGACTAGATAGTAGAAAGAATTCGTTTTCTTGCCGGCCAAAAACACAACAGGGATAAACAGTGCCCAAACCTCTGACCATACTATTATTGAATCAATCAATATTGAATTATTTACTTATTTCAACATGGCAAACCGCAGGCGGGCATGGTTCTGTGTCTTCATCTTTTTTACTTAATGTAGACTCTCCTTCTAAAACAGCCTTCATAGAATAATAAATATAATTTTGGGCGTTCTTTTTCGGAGTAAATAATAACCATTTGTAATTAATTCTTTTCCCAGTAATTGAATCAATAATAAGTTTCTCGATTTTGGCCTTTGAAATAGTATTATTACCTAGCCATAATTCACCAATAAACTTAGAAGCGACACTGTTAGATATAAGTTGGTTTAATTTTGGCGGCTGAAGGGTGTTTACATATGCATAAGAAACCAATTCTATAGGCTTTTTTACATTTTTACCGTTTAATGCTTTAAACTGCAATACAAAATATTTAGCTCCACTGTCAAGTTGAGCATTAACATCTTCTGCATTAAATTTTACGCTTGCAAAATGATAGGAGGAACAACCAACAAGAAAAAAGCTAAATAAAATGCTACTTGTAAATCTTACTGTTTTAAAACCAATGCTGTATACCATCATAATTATTTTTAAAGATAGAACACAGATAAGTCTTTTATAAGGTTTGGCTTTCTTATCTACTAAACTAACCCCTGCTTGCCATATTTCAAAACATTCTTATACATTTTTATACGTATTTCTACCTATACACCCTCCAACCGCATTTTTACGCAATCCTTAAAACACTTTAACAGTACTCCTACCCGACTTTTTTTTACCGCATTTCCTACCTTGACTTAGGCCTCTCCAACAGGCAAAATTTGTGTTACAAAATCGCCAGTCATGAACACAAAATTTTTCTTCCTGCTGATCGTTTCGCTGCTGATCTCCAACACAACTTCTTCTATCGTAGCAAGTAAAAAAGAACCCGCAACAGTGGAAGTTAAAGCACCTACCGATAATGTAAAGTCCGGAAAAGATCAAAATCCTAACGAAGACATAGTTCCGGCAAATGATTTTCATAACGATTCTAAACACGCAGAAAAAACCCAGCGTCACAATACTGACGATGATGGTAAAACTCACCATTTTCATTTTAACCGTATTGCTGCCCATAAGGGAAGGAAAATGTTTCTCCTGTTTCTGAGCAAGTTAATTTTAGCGATCACTCATGCTTGTTGTTTTATTTACTGCTGCCTGCACGTATTTCATTAATCAAAATAGTCTTCCCAGTCCGCTACGACCTGGTCACACGATATTATCTCCATCCGCTCTTGCCTGAAAGCTTTCATAAAAAACGGCTCTATCATCTACAACAGTTCCTCATTCACATTGTTTCATTTATTTTTAAAGCTTAAATAAGATAAACATGAGAAGCATACTGTTGCTATTTTTCTTTCTCCCCCTTTTAACCATCGCTCAAAACAAACAAATCACCCTTGAGGACATTTATAAAAAAGGCACCTTCCGCGGTGAGCAGGTACAGGGCTTCGCATCCGAAGACAACAGTTCTCTCTTCAATGCAAAAGATGTAAAAGATGAAAGCGGCAAAGAAATTTCCACATCCGACTACGAAGTAAGCGCCGATAAAAAACGCCTTATTTTCTTTACCGGCCGCGAGCCAATTTATCGTCGCTCTTTTAAGTCAACTGCCTACGTTTACGATGTAGCTACCAAGAAGACAATACAGCTCAACAAAGGCAAAATATTGCATCCTACTTTCTCGCCTAATGGCACCAGTATCGCTTACGTGTTCGACAATAATTTATACCTCTATGACATTACTTCATCCAAAACCAAAGCCATCACAACCGATGGCAAATGGAACTTTATCATCAATGGAAATGCGGATTGGGTATATGAAGAAGAATTTTCTTTTAGCAAGGCTTTCCAATGGAGTCCAGATGGAGCTTACCTCGCCTACTATAAGTTTGATGAAAGCCGTGTGAAGGAATTCAACATGACCATTTTCGACAATAGTCATAATAAAGACTACCGCTATAAATATCCAAAAGCCGGCGACAGCAATTCAACCGTCACCATTCATATTTACGATGTGGCAAAAAGCAAAACGGTACCGGCAAAATATGAGCAGGGTGATATTTATATTCCACGTATCAAGTGGACGACCACAGGTAACAACCTAATTGTTTATTGGATGAACCGCCTGCAAAATAACCTGAAGCTTTTATTGACAAATGCTTCCACAGGTAATGCCACTACACTTTACGAGGAGAAGAATAAATACTATGTAGACATTAACGATGACTGGAATTTTTTAAAGAACGGGAAAGAATTTTTATATGGATCGGAAATGAATGGCTGGTACCGCCTGTACCTGCAAACTATTGATGGTAAAAAGAAAACAGAGATCACAAAGATGAACTACGATGTTACCGATGTGAATGGTGTGGATGAAAAAGCCCGGTTGGTTTATTATACAGTTGCATATCCCCGGCCTATGGACCGCAACCTTTTTGTAACCGATTTTGATGGTAAGAAAACCACGCAGTTAACCACCGGTACCGGCTGGCATCGCATAGAATTAAATAGCGATTACACGAAGTTCTACGATTATTATTCCGACATCAACACGCCACAAACCGTCACGCTTTTTGATCTTCAAAATAATGGTGGTGCTATCGCCGCTTCTAAAGCCAAAGTAGCTGGCGAAAATGGCAAACTCAAAACCCTTCTTGCCGATTACGCCATAGGAAAAACAGAATTTCTTCGCATCCCAAACAGCAAAGGCGATACGCTAAACGGATGGATGCTGAAGCCGGCTAACTTCGACCCGAATAAAAAATACCCGGTGTTGTTTTGCAACTATGGTGGCCCTGGTTCTCAACAGGTAGCTAACCGTTTTGGCGCTGTAAGTATGTGGCACCAGATGCTTGCACAAAAAGGGTTTATCGTGGTATCGGTTGACAATACCGGCACTGGCTTTCGCGGCGAAGAATTTAAAAAGAAAACCTACCTGCAATTAGGAAAGTTTGAGATAGAAGACCAGATTGACGCGGCGAAATGGCTTGCAAAAATGTCTTACATAGATGCAAAAAATATTGGGCATTGGGGATGGAGTTATGGCGGCTTTATGAGTTCACTGGCAATTACTAAAGGTGCTGATGCATTTAGTGCCGCAGTGGCTGTAGCGCCGGTTACATCATGGCGCTTTTACGACAACATTTACACCGAGCGTTTTATGCGTACGCCACAGGAAAATCCTAAAGGCTATGATGATAATTCTCCCATCAACCATACAGACAAAATTCGTGGCAAGTACTTATTGATTCATGGAAGCGGTGATGACAATGTACATTTTCAAAATAGTGCGCAAATGGTTACAGCATTGGTGAAAGCCAATGTTGATTTTGAAACAATGTACTACCCTAATAAAAATCATGGTATAAGTGGAAGCGCTGATAATACTTCTTACCATTTATGGGCTAAAATGACCAATTGGATCTTGGAAAATCTCGGTAACGAAAATGTAAATAAAACACCTGTTGGCAATAGTATCAATAGCCCTAAGACAGGTTTCTAGTTTTAAAAGAACCAGATACAAAGAGACCTTTTTATGGTCTCTTTTTTTATGCAATAATTCCTGGGCACAACAAATCAGCTCTCTCATTTGTATCTTCATTACACAACATGAAAAAAATTGCAGTAGCCGTTACCGGCGCCAGTGGAAGCATCTATGCAAAGTTGCTGTTAGAGAAGCTTGCCAGTTTAAAAGAACAAATAACTGAACTTTCTATTGTGATGACTGATAATGCCAAATTAGTTTGGCAGACAGAATTAGAAGATGAAACCTATAATAATTTTGAAGGAAGATATTTTACTACCAAAGATTTTTCTGCCCCTTTTGCATCAGGTTCTGCAAAGTATGATGCGCTCCTTATTGTGCCTTGCAGTATGGGTACTTTAGGGCGTATTGCCGCAGGCATCTCAAACGATTTAATCTCCCGTGCTGCTGATGTAATGCTCAAGGAAAGAAAGAAACTTATTCTTCTTATCAGGGATACACCCTACAATCTTATTCATATAAAAAATATGGAAACGGTTACGCTGGCAGGCGGCATCATTTGCCCTGCCTCTCCATCTTTTTACAGCCGGCCGCAGACAATTGAAGCCGCAGTAGCAACCGTTGTTGACAGAGCGATTGACCTGGCCGGGTTAGAGGCAGGTTCATTTCGCTGGGGAACTTAGATACCAGAACAATTAAGTTGGCAGTTTGCAGTTTGCGCCTTTATTGATAACTGTAAACTGCAAACTGGTTCTTAATCAGGTTTGCATTTAATTCGTAATCGCTCCTCCGGCAGTAAGCCAATCCGTGATCTTCTTCTGATCGGCGGTGGATAAGGGCGCATTGGGTGGCAGTGGCATCTGGCTTGGAGTTCCTGCCTGGTCTACTGCCCTCACTTTAATCCTGTCCTTTTGAGCAACAATGGTAGCGTCGGTGGAAAAGTTATGGCCGCCCGTAGGGTTGGCTCCTGCATGGCATCCGCTGTTTGTGGCACAATTGGTTTGAACAACAGTACGTACCGCTATAAACAAAGGACCGGGAGTTGTAGTTCCTCCACCTCCACCTCCACTTGGCGGATTATTGTCATTACTACCTTTATCCTTGCTGCATGAAAATATAAGCAATGAGCTAATTGTGACAAAGCTGGCCACAAGAAATTTTCTTTTCATTATTAGTTGGTTTAAAATCAGAAGTAAGTAAAAATAGACGGTGACTTATTTAGTCAACGCCACTTCTGAATTCATAACCAACCCTAACCTTAATGGCTGTTTACAATAAAAATATAAAGGAATAAGTACGACAGAAAGTTCATTAAAATGGAAGCGGCAAATATCCTTGCCTTGTCTTGCTTGCGAAGAAATAAACTGAGAAGTAGCCCATCTGCCACAGATGAAAACCACCAAAGAAAGACTACTACTTGTATATGTAAGTATAACCCGTCAAACTCATAACCAAGTTGTCGTAAAAGGGGCATGACAGCAAAAAAAATAATTGCAAGCAAAAACAAATTAATCCCAACAGCAATTCCTATTGCACCCCATATACGTTGTAGCCTGAAATAATAAAGCACAAGCGACTCCGTAAAAAATGCGATAGCGAAAGGAGCGATAATCAACAAAAAAGGGAGGAGGCTTTCGATGTTCATAAACAAGACTGTGGGTAAAAAAACATAGAAGGCCTTAATGACCTTCTATGTTTTATGAGGAGCCATTTTTACATTTTCCCAAACTGTTTTCTTATCAGGTTTAAGGCGCTGCCGGCTTTAAACCACTCAATTTGCTGTTCGTTATACGTATGATTTAATTTGATCTTGTCAACAGTTCCATCGCTATGGTTTAATACCATTGTCAACTGCTTGCCCGGAGCAAATGTTGTTAACCCGGTAATATCAAGTTTATCATCTTCCTGTATCTTATCATAATCTTCTTTAACAGCAAAAGTCAACCCTAACATACCTTGCTTTTTAAGGTTGGTTTCGTGTATGCGGGCAAAGCTTTTTACTACAATAACCCGTACACCTAAATGACGTGGCTCCATGGCAGCATGTTCCCGTGAAGAACCCTCGCCATAATTTTCATCGCCAACGACTACGGCGCCAATTCCTTTGGCTTTATAGTAACGCTGCGTTGCCGGCACTGGCCCATACTCGCCGGTAAAACTATTTTTTACCGTATCCGTCTGACCATTAAAAAAATTCACTGCTCCAATCAGCATGTTGTTCGAAATATTATCTAAATGCCCACGATATTTTAACCACGGGCCAGCCATTGAAATATGGTCGGTAGTACACTTGCCTTTCACTTTAATTAATAAACGGAGGCCGATTAAGTCGGTTCCTTCCCATGGAGTAAACGGACTTAATAATTGCAGCCGCTGAGAGGTTGGACTGACTGCTACTTCTACACCTGCGCCTGATGGTGCGGGAGCCTGGTAACCTGGATCTTCTACTGAAAAACCTTTGGGAGGTAATTCATAACCTTGGGGTTCATCAAGCATAACTTCCACGCCGGCTTCATTTACCAGTTTATCTGTTAACGGGTTGAAAGAAAGCCGTCCGGCAATGGCATACGCCGTAACTATCTCTGGCGATGCTACAAAAGCATGGGTAGATGCAAGACCATCATTACGCTTGGCAAAGTTTCTATTGAATGAAGTGACGATTGTGTTCTTGCGTGAAGGATCATCAATATGCCGTGCCCATTGCCCGATGCAAGGACCGCAGGCGTTAGCTAAAAGCACACCGCCAATTTCATCAAAGGTTTTTAAATACCCGTCTTTTTCAATGGTGTAACGGACAAGTTCCGAACCCGGTGTTACGGTAAACTCACTTCTTGCTTTTAACCCTTTAATTTTTGCCTGGCCTGCTATAGAAGCAGAGCGGCTTATATCCTCATAAGAAGAATTCGTACAGGAACCAATCAGTGCCACTTCAATTTCATCAGGCCACCCGTTAGCCGCAACAGCTTCCGCCATTTTAGAAATCGGCGTAGCCAAATCCGGTGTAAAAGGGCCATTTACATGCGGCTCCAACTCGCTTAAATTAATTTCAATTACCTGGTCGTAATATTTTGCAGGGTTTGTATAAACTTCTTCATCAGGACGTAAATGCTCCCGTACATTATTGGCTAAAGCCGCCACTTCCTCCCTTCCTGTAGCGCTTAAATACGCAGCCATTCTATCATCATAAGCAAACAGCGAACAGGTGGCGCCAATCTCCGCTCCCATGTTACAGATAGTTGCTTTGCCGGTGCAACTCAGGCTGTCTGCGCCGTCGCCAAAATATTCAACAATAGCGCCGGTACCGCCTTTTACGGTAAGGATACCAGCCACTTTTAAAATAATATCTTTCGCAGCAGTCCAGCCACTCATTTTACCAGTAAGCTTTACACCAATAAGCTTAGGCATTTTTAATTCCCATGCCAGTCCGGCCATTACGTCCACTGCATCAGCACCACCTACACCAATGGCAATCATGCCAAGCCCACCGGCATTAGGCGTATGCGAATCGGTACCAATCATCATTCCACCGGGAAAAGCATAATTCTCTAAAACCACCTGGTGAATAATTCCTGCACCGGGCTTCCAAAAACCAATGCCATACTTATTTGAGATAGAGGAAAGAAAATCATACACTTCCCTGTTGGTGTCAATCGCTGTATTCAAATCCTCCAAAGCGCCAACTTTTGCTTGTATCAGGTGATCGCAATGCACGGTAGAAGGAACGGCTACATTATCCCGTCCGCAGGTATCAAACTGCAGAAGCGCCATTTGCGCCGTTGCATCCTGCATGGCCACACGGTCCGGGGCAAAGTCAACATAATCTTTCCCTCTTTCAAAAGTTTTAAGGGTCGGCTTAAATGTATGCCCGTATAAAATCTTTTCGCCTAGCGTCATTGGACGTTTCAACAAATTTCTTGCAGACATTACCTTGGCAGGTAATTCGGTGTACACTTTTTTTATCAGTTCCAGGTCAAAAAGCATAAGTATATTATTGTAGGTTTATATCAGGCATTTTCTTTGCAGCCTTTCTAAAAGTGGTGCGAATTTACTAAAAACACGGTAAGAAAACAGCACTTAGTCCATTCTGCTTTTGCTAAAAAACTCTATATTAGTTCTATGAACCGCTTTAAAAATTTTATCGAATGGAAAGCTTTCGGCGTATGTGCTGCCATTGGTGAGAAGATGGGCATTGCAACTTCCCGGATACGCATGTGGTTCATGTATATTTCTTTTTTAACCCTAGGATCTCCTATTATTGTTTATATGGTGCTGGCCTTTTGGATGAACATCAAACGCTATATTTTAGCTGCAAGAAGAAACCCGCTTAGGTATCTATAGTTTGAAGTTTGGTGTTGTTTAGGCCAATCACACAAAATTGTTACAATCAGTATTAATGCAGATGGCTTTTTTAATTATTATCTCATCAATAAACAACACACGATTATTTATGGATGCATGACTTTTCTATAAGTTAAAATATTTGAGTTGAGGAAGGCAAACACAAAAGAATAAAGTCACCCTTAGCACGCCAACTCCAAACTCCTAACGCCTAACCCCAAACTCTTTCCTGCTTCTGGCATAACATTTTTATACCTCTACATAAACATAGCTATGAACACTAACGAAGAAAACAAAAGAACCTCCAGCATACCCGAGAATAATTCTTCAAAACCAATGGATAGCAAACGCGATGTAGAGCAATCCAATGATGAAAAAATAGGTCAGGACTTTCCCGGCTATCCCCATTATCCTGCTAAGGAAGATATTATGGATCAGCGCACAGGCTCACATCGTGTAGATGCCGAAATTGAAAATATGGGAACAGGCCCAAATGCTTCCGGTGTTAGCCAACGGTTTATGGAGGGACAAGATACCAAACGTGCCGAAGGACCGATAACACCAGGAACTGGTAATGGCCGTAATAAGGAAGAAGATGATCTTGGTATTAAAATGGGTACGGATGCCGATGTAAACAGTGATGATTTAGCGGCACTCGATAGTATGGATGCCGAAATTGGTACACCGCAAAATGTTTCGAACGAAGATATTAATACCGACATGGATATTCCGGGCAGCGAACTGGATGATGACAATGAAGAACGAGGTGAAGAAGATGAAGAAAATAACTACTATAGCTTAGGCGGCGACAGGCATGAGGGACAGGAAGAAGACCCACAATCTGGCCCAGACAGAACCAGTATATAAATTTTGTTGTTTTGAATAAAACCTGTTGTGATTTAACCAGCAGGTTTTTTCATGCCAGCTATTCCACAACAAAAAATAAGAATATTAGTACCAGAGAAATCTTCTTAAGAGTTACCCCTATTTTCCTGCTTGTTCTGCCAGAATAAATTGATTCGTTTTTTGAAACCGTACAAAAAGCCAGCAATCAAATCAAAATAAAAATCACTATTCCAGCGTCAAAACATCTTTTACAATTTAAGCCCGATTCAAGAATACTTTACAAAACCTCCCTAATTTTAAGCCTGTCAATATTTAGTGTACGTTTATATAAACACCCGCCAATATATCTGTGAATACAATAACTGACACCACCTTATCATTAAATCGTTTACATAAGCTATCCGCATTTGCGCATTATTTGCTTACACACAAACTGGAAGAATTAATTAAAAAACAACTTGACTACACTTACGAAATAGACATTCCCCTGCTGCGTTTTTTTTTAACAATGACAGAAGATCAGCGTTATAAACTCAGCAAAAAAACCATTACTGAATTTTTAGCCTACTTATCCCACAATAAAGCATCGGAACAAATTAAAGATGCTATGCAACAATGGAAAGAGAACCAGCTTCCTGTTGTAGACAAAGATTCTATTTCGGCAGAAGACATCACCCTGATCAATTATATACGCAAAAAGGCGATGCTGCATTTTCTACTGGATTACACAAAAGATCCACAGGAAATACTGGAGTTGGTACAGGAAATCGATTTTTTTATTATTGAATCAATTACGGCTGCCACTAATATTTATATTAATTTATTTAAGCAGCGTTTAGAAGAACATTCTCATTTTATTCAAAAAGTTGCTGAAACTATACCTGGCGCTGTTTACGTTTTTGATGTAGAAGAGTATAAAGGGATTTATTCTAACAATAAATTGCCCGATGTGTTAGACCACGATCATGCGGATCTGAATGCCTTAGGCGAAAAAGCACTTTCCGCTTTGATTCATCCTCATGACCAGCAAAGCTTGCAAAAGCAAATTGAAAAACAACGATCTGCGGCAGATGGAGAAATTCTTTTATCGAAATACAGGATAAAGAAAAGAGATGGCGATTATAAATGGTTAGCTAATTACGAATCGGTTTTTAAACGCAGGGAAGATGGATCGGTTTGGCAGACAATCGGCATTACCCTGGATATAGATAAAGAGCAAAGAGCAGCAGATGAATTGCATAAAAGAGAACAGCAATTATTGGAAGCCCAGGACATTGCCCGCTTAGGAAATTATTACTGGGACTTTAAAAACGAAAGTTCATCAGCATCTCAAACAACTATGGAACTGCTGGAAATGGAACCCGGCGGTTTTGAAAATTTCCTGCACAAGGTTCATCCTGATGACAGGAACAATGTGCGCCTGGAAACAGAAAAAGCATTAACTACCGGGTATTTTAATTGCGAGTACCGCATCCAGGGTAAAGATGGAGATAAACTGATTTGGGCCAGGGGACTCGTAGACTATGACGCCGGCGAAGCGGTTGGTATGACAGGTACCGTAATGGATATCACGGAACATAGCCAGTTATTAAATAAGTTGGCGCAGGCTGACAGGCGCCATAAGCAGGCCGAAGTTCTAACCCAGCTTGGTACCTATTCCTGGAATTTTATCACGGATGAAATCGAATGGTCGGATGAAATGTACCGCATTTATGAAATGGAAAAGGCCGGGCCACTCTCCTACCACGTTATTTTAGATGCTGTTCATCCAGATGATAAACAAATGCTTGACAGGATAATTAAAGGAAGCATTGCAGCCCATGAATCCTACGATTTTTATTACCGCATTACAACAAAACAAGGCACGGAAAAAATTTTACACTCAAGGGGGCAGGTAGAAAATGATGCATCAGGTAAGCCGGAAAGGGTTGTTGGTACCGACCAGGATGTAACTGAAAAACAAAAGCTCATCAGAAGTTTAAAGAAATCTGAATCGCTTTACAAACAAGCTGAGGAATTGGCAGCAATGGGCAACTGGAGCTGGGATGTCGCTGCAGATAAACTGGAATGGACCGATCAGCTTTATCGCATTTACGGCCTGGAGCCAAAATCGGAAGCAATGACGAATGACCGTTTCCTCTCTTTTGTTCACCCGGATGACCGTGACTACGTTGAAACAGGAATTGATAAGTTAACATCTGAAAAATCGCTTGATTATACTTTTCGGATTATTACACAAGATGGCATTACAAAATGGCTGCGGTCAATAGCACAAGTGCTTCGCAATGCAGATGGCCAGGTAAATTTTGTTTTCGGCACTGAGCAGGATATTACCGAACAATATAAAACGCAGGCGGAACTTAGGGAAAGCCAAAACTTCATCCGGAAAATAACGGATGCCACTCCTTCCATTATCGCATCGTATAATGTAAATACAGGCAACTACACTTTTATCAGTGAAGGGGTACAAAAATTATTAGGCTATGATCCGAATGAAATAATGCAAAAAGGGATCGCCTTTCTGTTAGAGATTATTCATCCCGACGATGTGGAAATATTACAGGAAAGAACTAAAATGGCGATAGAAAAAACGGCTGCCGCAACCGATAAGAACGATACCGTAATGGAGTCTACGTACCGTATGAAACATGCCAACGGCGGGTATCGCTGGTTTCATACCTACGGAACTATTTTTGACAGGAACACAGCCGGGAAAGTAGAGCATATCCTAAACATCTCGCTTGATGTAACCGAGCAGCAGGAGGCCATTCAAACCATAAAAGAACAGGAGTATTTCATTCAGCAGATTGCCGATGCTTCTCCCACTATACTTTATCTTTTTGATGTCGCTTCGCAAAGCATGGCCTATATAAACCGGGAAGCTTTTTTTGTGCTGGGCTATTTACCCGATGAAGTTATTGACGAAGGCAGCAACGTAACCAGTTTGCTGTACCACCCGGATGATATGGAATTACTGCCATGTCGTGTACAAAGCAAAAAAGGCTTTCAACAGGTTGACAGTATGATCCAGTACGAGTGCCGCATGAAGCATAAGGATGGCGATTACCGCTGGCTGCTGGTGCGGGAAATTGCATTTAAGACAGCAGCAGATGGAAGCATTAAACAAATTATTGGTGCTGCGCTTGACATTAACCGCCGTAAGGAAATGGAAAAAACAATCCTCCAGAATTCTATACTGTTACAACAGTCCAATGCCAGTCTGGAAGAATTCGCTTACGTCGCTTCGCATGATTTAAAAGAGCCGTTACGTAAAATTTCCACCTTTGGTGACAGGCTGGTAGCATCTCAATTAGATAAATTAAATGAGGATGGAAAAGTATACCTGAAGAAGATCGTGGATGCGTCACAACGGATGCAAAGCATGATCTCTGACCTGTTGTCTATTTCTATGATCAGCGGCAACCGGTCGTTTGAAACATATAGCCTGCAAACCATTTTAGAAGACACACTGCAAACGCTTGATTATAAAATTGAACTGCAGCATGCGATCATACGTTACAACACCCTGCCGGAAGCTACTATTGTGCCTTCGCAATTCCGCCAGCTATTTCAGAATTTAATTGCTAATTCATTAAAGTTTGTTCGTGAAGCAGTACAGCCTGTTATCAGTATCAACTGCGCATTTATCAGTAAAGAAGAAACAGCGGATTACTATTTGACAAAGGCAGAAAACTATTTAAAGATTAATTTTTCAGACAACGGGATTGGATTTGAAAAGGAGTATGAGCAAAAGATATTCGCCATTTTTCAACGACTGCATGGCCGTAGCGAGTACGAAGGCTCAGGCATAGGACTGGCTATTTGTAAAAAAATTGTAGAGCACCATGGCGGTGTTATTTTTGCCAACGGCCAGCCCGGGGTTGGGGCAACATTCACCATAATTTTACCTGCATGAAACACAAACACAGCATTTTAATAGTTGATGATGATGCTGATGACAGGGAGATAATCCGTGATGCTTTTGAAACTTTTATGGAAGAGCAACAATATGTTTTTTTAGAAAGTGGCGACCGGCTTCTCCACTATTTAGAACAAAGCGCTGCTACAAATGTGCCTTCTCTTATCATGCTTGATCTAAACATGCCCGGTAAAGATGGAAGAGAAATTTTAAAAGAAATAAAAACCGACAATCGCTTTCAGCATATACCTACTATTGTATTTACTACTTCTTCTTCGCAGCGTGACAAGGAAATGGTTTATGGTTTAGGCGCTAACTGTTTTATTACCAAGCCCGATACTTTTAATAAATTAATTGAAATGGCCTCTTCTATCAGCAAGCTTTGGCTGCAATGAAAGCAGGCAAGTAGCGAGTAGCAAGTTGCGAGTAGCCATCTAATATAAACTTCGCGTTACGTAAGAAATCTTCTGATTTAAAGGCAACTTGCCACTCGCTACTTGCTATTTGCTTTTTCTCTGGTATAATTTTTTTGCCCGATTAAACATGCAATCAATTAAATGGCATATTGGATGCTCGGGCTTTTCGTATAAAGAGTGGAAAGAAGAATTTTATCCAACGGGGCTGGCGCAGAAGAATTGGTTCAGTTACTACACGCAGCACTTTAATACACTTGAACTGAATGTTACTTTCTACCGCTTCCCAACTTTGAAATCGTTACAAGGATGGTATGATAAAGCACCTGATGGATTTAGCTTTTCGGCAAAAGTTCCCCGTAGCATCACACACTATAAAAAATTTGTTGGTACAGAAACAATGATGGAAGATTTTTACAGTGTATTACAAGAAGGGCTCCATGAAAAATTAAGTTGTGTATTGATACAATTGCCACCCAGCTTCAGTTACTCAGAAGAGAGGCTGGCCAGCCTCTTAGCGCATGCCAATCCGGGTTTTCAAAACGTTATTGAGTTTAGAAATGAAAGCTGGTGGCGTGAGGATGTACAAAAGATACTGGCAGATAATAACATTGCATTTTGTGGGGTAAGCTTTCCCAAAATTCCTTTTGAAGATGCGGTAATCAACACCCCTGTTTGTTATTACCGTTTTCATGGTGTGCCAAAGCTTTTTTATTCGGAATATGATGAAGCGTTCATTCAAAAGATTCATGGGCAAATTGCTACAAATGGTGAAGCAAAAGAAGCCTTTATTTATTTCAATAATACCGCTTCACTCGCTGCCCTGCATAATGCAAAATATTTTCAGCAGTTGATTCAGTAACATTAACAATTTAAGGCTATGATAGCACAAACACCTTGGTTTGACAGGAGCTTTGATTTCAATTTTCCACTCTCGCATTTCCCGGTAATATTTAGCCGCCTGGAAGGAAGCCTGTTTCGGTTAGGAGTTATATTGGCAAATGCCGATGATGAACGTTGCAGTTATAACAAAGATGGCTGGAGTGTGAAAGAACACCTTGGTCATTTATATGATTTGGAAGAACTGTGGTGGAAACGCCTACAGGATTTTTTAGATGGAAAGGAAATATTATCGGCTGCCGACTTAACAAACCAAAAAACAAAAGAAGCCGGTCATAATGAAAAATCCTTAGAGCAGTTGATGCAACAGTTTATTATTGAACGACAAAAAATGCTGGAAACAATTTATGTTTTCGATACTGTTACATTAGGTCTGACGGCTGTTCATCCACGATTGAGCCAGCCAATGCGCTTACTTGATTTTCTTTTCTTTGTAGCCGAACATGATGACCACCATATCACTAAAATTTCTTCTCTTTTAAGAGTACCGGCCGATGATTTTGTTGAATAAATTCAACGCTTAAAACATCATCCTTAAACACTTGGATTCTTTAAGATAATTACAGCAGTTGCTGCTGCCGGCTTGCTACATCTTTTAGTATTTTTAAAGAATGAATGAACGTGTGCTGGAGAAGCTTTCCATTCTTGCCGATGCCGCTAAATATGATGTTTCCTGCTCATCAAGCGGCAGCAAAAGAAAGAACGAAAACGGCGGTGTAGGAAATGCGGAAGGCATGGGTATCTGCCATGCTTATACCGAAGATGGCCGCTGTGTATCACTCCTTAAAATCCTCCTTACCAACCATTGCATTTTTGATTGCGCTTATTGCGTTAGCCGTAAAAGCAACGATGTAAAACGGGCTGCTTTTACAGTGCAGGAAGTGGTTGACTTAACTATGAATTTTTATCGCCGCAATTATATTGAAGGCTTGTTTCTTAGCTCCGGCATTTTTAAAGATCCTGATTATACAATGGAGCGATTAGTAACGATCGCGAAGAAGCTGCGTACAGAGGAAAAATTTAATGGCTACATACATTTAAAAACAATCCCCGGCGCAAGCGATACATTAATGAAACAAGCAGGCTTGTATGCCGACCGCCTGAGCGTAAATATAGAAATGCCAACGGAACTTGGTTTGAAGCTGTTAGCTCCCGATAAAAAGCGGGAAGACATGATAAGGCCGATGACGTTTTTGAAGAATGAGATCATCGCTAATAAAGAAGAACAGAAAGCTGTAGTAAAAGTGAAGGCGCCGCTTTTTGCTCCTGCCGGACAAAGTACTCAAATGGTGATTGGTGCAACTAACGAAACCGATTGGCAGGTTTTAAAACTTTCGGATGGCTTTTACAAGCACATGAACCTGAAACGTGTTTACTATTCAGGCTATGTGCCCATCAGCAACGATAGCCGTTTGCCTGCAATTGGTACACCGGTTCCAATGGTACGGGAGAACCGTTTATACCAAGCTGACTGGCTGCTGCGTTTTTATGGGTTTACAGTAGATGAAATTGTAAGCCCCGACGATCCGTTTTTGGATATGCAGATTGATCCGAAATTGAACTGGGCATTGCGCAACCTGCACCAATTTCCTGTTGACATCAACAAAGCCGATTTGGAAGTTATTAAACGCATTCCCGGTATCGGTATCCAGTCGGCACAAAAAATTTGGGAAGCAAGAAAGTTTAAAACACTCACCTGGGATCATCTGCAAAAGTTCAATATCGCCACCAGCCGTGCCAAGTATTTTTTAAATATGAAGGTGCAGGATTTTGTACCGAAAGATTATACTCCGCAGCAGATAAAGAATTTCATCCTGTCGGCTTCGCAAACAAAATATGCGGCTAATCATTCGCCACAATTACACTTGTTTTAAATGATGCAAACCGTTGTTTACGATGGCAGCTTTGAAGGCTTTTTAAGTGCCGTGTTTGATGTGTATGAATACAAATTGAGCGATGTGCGTCTTGTGCCTGAGTACAGGCATCAGCCGTCTATGTTTGCTGCGCCGCATTTTGTAGCCAATGATGTAAAGCATAGCGACAGGGTTTGGAAAGGATTAGAAAAGAAACTTACAAAAGCAGCACAGGAACAAGTTTACCGCAGCTTTTTATCAGAGCTGGATGGCATTGAAAACATATTGCTGCAATACATTCAATATGCTTTTGCCTCACCCATTTTTATGGAAGAAGATTACAGCCATAATGCAGTGCTTTCTGTTTTTCAAACTGCTAAAAAAGTATGGCGGGAAAAGCACAGGATGGAAGCTTTTGTAAGGTTTCAAAAAACAGCGGATGGTTTATATTATGGCATAATAGAACCGGATTACAACGTGCTTCCGCTAATTGCCAACCATTTTACAACACGCTATGCCGACCAGCGCTGGATGATCTATGATGCCCAACGTAAGTATGGAATGTACTACGATTTGGATACAGTCATTACCATTCAAATTCAGTTTTCGGAAGAGATGGCCGGTGGCAAAGGCGTAGCATCTGTGTATGATGAAGGTGAAGAATTTTACCAGCAATTGTGGCAGCAGTATTTTAAAAGCGTAAATATTCCTGCAAGGAAGAATACGAAGCTGCATATACAGCACATGCCAAGGAGGTATTGGAAATATATGACAGAGAAACACATTGCCCAAGGCCCTTCTAGAGCAAAACCATAGAAGGAAGTGATGATTTAAATCTTACTATAAGAAGCGTCGTTTACTTAACGTTTTTTATATAAATTGTGTAAATAGAAAAGATAATCGTGGCTCATGCTTAGCCTTCCGTTAAAGTTATCAATCGCAATATTATAGAACTTGATCATACAGCCGATGTTGTACCCAGCCTCCCTTGATTTATGGAAAGCCTTAGCTTCTCCACAACAACAACTACTATAATGCCTAATGAATAAGCCAGCAAGTCCATCCATTCAAAGGAACTGCCCAACACTACACGGGCTAACTTAAAACTTCCCAAACCTAAACGGTC
>JAQBNG010000036.1 GCA_028288675.1 Flavisolibacter sp.
CTGAAACTTTCCGGGCAATCAAACACGAATACCCAACTATAAAACTACATACGCTTGGGCCACCTGAAGTAGCACACATTTGTAAGCTTGAGAAGAAAAGCCACTACGAAGTATTGAAGGCTTTAAAAGAAGCAGGTATGGATTCGTTGCCAGGCGCAGGTGCGGAGATTTTAGTGGATAGAGTGAGGCGGTTAATTTCAAAGGGAAAATGTGGGGCCGATGAATGGCTGGCTATTATGCACGAAGCGCATAAGTTGAATATCACGACTTCCGCCACCATGATGTTTGGGCATGTGGAAACAGTACGGGAACGCTTTGAACATTTAGTGAAGATCAGAGAAGTGCAGGCGATGAAACCTGAAAGTGCTAAGGGCTTTTTGGCTTTTATTCCGTGGACGTTCCAGGATGTAGATACACTGCTGACGAAGATCCGTGGCGTGCATAATTTAACTACACCGGAAGAGTACATTCGTATGATTGCCATCAGCCGCATTATGCTGCCTAACGTAAATAATATACAGGCTTCGTGGCTTACAGTTGGCAAGCAAACCGCCCAACTTTGTTTACACGCCGGTGCTAACGATTTCGGTTCTATTATGCTGGAAGAAAATGTAGTAAGTGCTGCAGGTGCTCCGCACCGTTTTACGTACCGGTCAATTCAGGAGGCTATTAAAGAAGCAGGCTTTGAACCGCAGTTACGGAATCAGCAGTATGAGTGGAGAGTGATTCCGGAGATGATCGAGGAGCAGGTGGTGGATTATTAGGCAGTTTGATTTCCCCGACTTTATTTACTGTTGTTTATACTACTATGGATATTTCTCACACATACGAAGTTTACCAAAAACAAAACGACAATCTTAGACGAACTAAAGGTTGGGGTAAACCGATTATATTGACGCAGTTTCGTAAGCAACATACAGGTTTTACTAATGACGATACTGAAACGCTTGACACATATTTAAGACAAGAGAAGACTAAATGGTTTGTCGCTGACCTGCTTAGACACTTTCCCTGAAACTTTATTGAAACTAATGTTGCAAGCAGCAGTTAAAGAACCAGACCCAAGTTTTAATAATGAATTCATTCGACCTTGCCGAAGAGTTTACGGTTACGAAAAACCACACTCACTCTTAATGGATATTTTTAATTGTGGCACTAATGAAGTAAAGATTGGCGTCTTGAAAGCTTTGTATTGGACGAGACCAACAGTTTACAGTTTTGAATGTCACTTAGATAACACCATTGAAATTAGATTTGGTTATGACACATTCGTTTGGGATGATGATCAAAAGTATTATGATGATGAATTTGTAGATGATAAAAATATTTATGACATTGAAGGAAGAAGGCAAGAAGAAGTTTTTAAAAAGGAAGTTCAAGTACTAATGGATACGTTTGCTAAGACGCAAAGCACTGACCTTAAATATCAAATTGGCCTACGACTTCCAAAACAAGTAAGCTCGAGTTCGGCCAATTGTAGTGGTTCATGAACGGTCAAGCGTCACCTTTCCTTACTATTCAAAGCCCAAAACCGCAAAACTATTTTTGTAACTTCACCTTATGCAACTCAGTGAACTCATTACAATAGACGTTGAAATATTAGGCGGGCAACCTGTGTTTAAAGGCAGCCGTGTCCCTATAGAAACTTTGTTTGATCATTTAGAAGCAGGCATTTCGTTAGATGAGTTTTTAGATGATTTCCCTTCCGTTACAAAAGAACAAGCAATTGCAGTATTGGAAATAGCGAACAAACTTCTTACCTCAAAAAATGTAGCAACGTTATATGAAACTGCTGCTTGATGAAAATCTTCCCAAACGACTAAAAGCGGATTTTCCTAATCACGAAATTTTTACAGTAAGAGAACAAGGGTGGAATGGCATTAGAAATGGTGAGTTAATGAAACTATTAATAGAAAACAATTTCGACGCTCTTCTCACTTTTGATAAGAATTTGCAGCATCAACAGAATTTTACAAAGTATCCCGTAACTGTGTTTGTGCTTTCTGCTTTTAGCAACACATATCCAATACTGACAAAACTATCGCCAAAAATTCAAGATTATTTAAGCAAAGAGAAACTTCCCTTGGTACCAATTATCATTACAGAATAAATAAGATTATTAGTACTTAATGCTGCCGCATCAAATACTTCTCCAGCGCATCCACTGCCTCGTCTTTTATTGCTTCCGAAGCCGCATCTGCAGCATGCCATTCGTCGTGCTCCCGTTTAAATTTATAGGTTGCCCGGAAAGAATCTTTTGGAACAAAACAGTATTCCTCATTTTCAAAAATGATATGATACTCTAGCTGCCTGCCATCAACTGGCAATATTGTCCAAAATAGATCTTCCATAAAAAGTTATACCCGATATTTAAATTTCTAATTCTTTAATTCTGCTGGTATGCCAATGGCATATTCTAACATAGACGACAGCACCAATCAACCAATTACCTAATCACTAATTACCCGTTTCACTCATCGTTTTCGTCTGCTCCAGCAGCTGCAAAATTTGGTCAAGTTTAGGCGCTAAAATAATTTCAGTACGACGGTTCTTTGCCCGGCCCTCTGGTGTGCTATTGCTGTCAACCGGTTCAAAAAAGCTACGGCCAGATGCTGTAACTCTTGTTGGATCCATAGCGTAAGTATTGGTTAATAAACGTGTAATGGAAGTAGCCCTGGCCACACTCAACGCCCAGTTATCTTCAAAGGCTTTTTTAATAGGGATAGAATCTGTATGCCCTTCTACCACCACATTAATATCCGGACTATTATTGAGTGCCTGCGCCAATGTTCCTAACGCATCCTTTCCTTTTTGATTAACCACCGCACTGCCCGATGCAAACAATAAACTCTCTTGCAGGCTTACATATACCCTTCCGTTTTTTGTGAACACAGTTAATTCATTGGAGTTAAAACCGGTAAGGGCATCTGCCATTTTCTTACGCAGGTTTTCTACCGCTTCTCCCTGCTGTTGCAACAAACGGCGTAAATCAAGCAAACGCTTTTGCTCTGCCTCTAATTGCTTTTGGTTAAGATTGGCCTGGCCGCTGGCATCGGAGTATTTCCGTAAGGCTTCATCAATCTGGCCTATCATACGTGCATTGTCTTTTTGCAGGTTCTCCACCTGGCCTTTCAGCCGCACTATTTCATCGTTCTGTTGCGAGTTTTGTGCAATCAAACTTTGCTCACGGCTTATCGCTTCTCCATATTTCTTCTGCGAAACGCAGGAAGTTAAAAGTAAAGCGGCGGTTAATAAAAAGACAACATAGTTTAGGTTGAAGTTCATCAGTAGTAATTTGCAATAAATGTCCTAAAAATTATGCCACTTAAAAAACTCAATTAATTAATTCATTTGTTTATTAGTTGATTTGTAAAGTAAGAATCCGCTTACCAGTATGACTAATCAACCAATCAACTAATCAACTATCTTCCGCTCATGCACATCAATTTTGAATTTAAAGCTAAACTTGAAGATATTTCCGCTGCAGAAAATATCCTGATGCAACACAGCCCGCTTTTTATTGGCGAAGACCACCAGGTAGATACGTACTTCAATGTACCGAATGGCCGGCTTAAGTTGAGAGAAGGCACAATTGAACATGCCCTGATTTTTTACGAACGAACCGATAGTGCTGCCGCCAAACAATCGAACGTAACCTTATTCAGGCATACGCCGGATGTCTCATTAAAACAGGCACTTACACAATCGCTGGGAGTAAAAGTGGTGATAGATAAAAAGCGCAGGATCTATTTTATTGATACTGTAAAATTTCATTTTGATAAAGTGGAAGGCTTAGGAACCTTTATAGAAGTAGAGGCAATTGATAAGGATGGAGACATTGGTCTTGAGCGGTTGAAAGAACAATGCCTGTTTTACCAGGTGCTGCTTAACATAAAAGAAGAGCAGTTTGTAGCTGGGTCGTACAGCGATTTGTTACTGGCAAAAAAATCCTCAATTATTTAAACATGGCTTCAAAGCACAAATGCTAATACCCTGACTTTCTTAATCTTAATTAACTCTGCTTTTCTGGCACATCTTTTTAAGTAGCTATCAAAAATCAAGTCATGAAACAACAGGATAAATTTTCAGATCAGGAACTTTCGACCCTTTCAATTGACGATTTACTTGCGGGAAACAGTGCCCAGGTAGATGGATATAATTTGCCGGATGAGGATGACGACGATGATGACGATGTAGTTGATGATGAAGACGACTTGGTTCTGGGTGACGAAGATAAATTAGTAGGTGATGAAGAAGAGTTTGAAGTGGATTTAGAAAAAGATGATGTAGACGCAGCGGATATTGATGATGATGATTTGATTTTAGATACTGACGACCTTGATGAAGACGAGGATGAAGAAGATGAAATCTAATTCGAAAACCTATATATAAAGAGCTGCACTTTGTGTAGCTCTTTATATTTTCTCCAACCACTGCAATAGCCGCAAAGCATCCTTTGTAGCATAGCCATGAATATCATTATTGAAGTAAGCCCACACTTCGTGTCCTTCTTTTACCCATTCTTTAAATTTACCAGCGTAATTTTTTAATGCATCATCACTATATGATGACGCATATAACTCTGCCGGACCATGAAACCGTATGTAAATATTTTTGGCAGTTACTACTTCCGCATAAGGAAATATGGCATCTGACTGAGAAATAACAAAGCCTATATCGTAAGCTGTCATTAGCGTAAGACTTTGCTCCTGAAGCCACGTATCATGCCTTACTTCTATTACAAAATTGTACTCCCTGTATTTCATTTTCAATAAACGATAAAAGTGCTCCGCAACATCGTAGCTGAACTTTAGCATTGGAGGCAATTGTATCAGCACTGGCCCCATCTTCTTTTTCATAAATTCAAACACAGAGAAAAATCGCTCCAATGGTTCTTCAGGATCGCGAAGCTTTTTCATGTGGGTTAAGTACCGGCTTATTTTAGGGCAAAAAAGGAAATCTTCAGAAACGCCTTCCGTCCATTTGATAACTGTTTCCTCTGTAGGTAACCTGTAAAAGCTGCCATTGATTTCTGTAGTGGAAAACAACCCTCTATAATAGTTGAGCCATTTGGAAGCGGCCAGTTTATCAGGGTAAAAAAGCCCACGCCAGTGTTTATAGCTCCAGCCCGATGTACCGATATGAATTTTATTTTGCACCCTTCCATCGAAATAAATTTCAGGCCATACAACTGTTTTAATTTGATGCACGTCAATACAAACGACAATTAATAAATAAAATGATCCAACTTTTTAAAAAGCGTTCAGCAGTTGTGGTGCAAAGTCCAATGCCTTCGCTGGCAGCTTGCCTGTTGTTTGATTTTATCGGCTACGCCTCGTACGCCGTTCCTTTTTTTGGTGAATTTTTAGACGTTTTGTGGGCACCGGTATCAGCCATTATTTTCTGGAAGATGTTTGGCTTTAGAAAAGGATTTTTTGGTGGCGTATTTTCCTTTGCCGAAGAGCTAATGCCTGGACTTGATTTTATCCCTACGTTTACTATAAACTGGGCTCTTCTTTATTTCAAGCGCAATAAAGAAGCCCTGTCTATCCGGTCTCTGGTCAGGTAATTACTTTTACCAGGTCTAATTGCTTATTTAGCACCACAAATTGCGCTGCAAAACCGGGCGCAATTTTGCCATATTGGTACTCTATACCTAAAGCTCTTGCAGGATATAGTGAGCACATGCGCAAAGCTTCCTCCAATTTTATATCAACTTTAGTTACCAGGTTATAAAACGCATCATACATGCTGATAGCCGAACCGCTTAGTGTACCGTTACATTCATATTTATTGCCAACTAAATGATGTTGATAAGGGCCTGTTGTTGTTTCTGTAACTGCATCTGTAATAGCAAACAGCCGGTCGCCTATTAATGCCTTCGCAATAGAAATGGCTGTAAAAGCCACATGATGTCCATCGGGAATAATGGAAGCGGCAACCGATGAATGATGAACTGCGGCACCTACCAATCCCGGCTCGCGGTGATGCAGCGGACTCATAGCATTGTACAAATGAGTAACGGCTGTGATGCCGTTTTCAAAACCCTTCATGGCTTCGCTATAAGTTGCATTGCTATGTCCTGCGGAGAGAATAATATCGTATGAAAGAATTAGAGCTATCGCTTCATCGCTGCAAACTTCCGGTGCGATGGTAATAGTTTTAATAACGTCTTTTCCATACTCCAGCAAGTCCTTTACTTCTTCGATAGTTGGCGAATGAATCAGTGCCTTTATATGAGCGCCCCGTCTATCGGGATGCAGCCACGGGCCTTCAAAATGCAAGCCATGAACGCCGGTTCCACCACCCTTCCAGTAAGCTCTTACTGCGTCAATGCCTTGTTTAAAAATTTCTATTGTATTTGTTGCCAGCGTAGGTTGAAATAAGCAGGTCCCTTCTTTACCAAATACCTCCTGCATTGCCTGCAAGGTTTCCACAGATGGAGAAACGGCAAACAATTTTTTAGCAGCGCCATATACCTGGAAGTCAATGAAAGCGGGAGCAATAAAGCTATCCGTATCGTCGGTGACTAAAGTATGTTCTGTAGATGGCGTTACAGATTTTATAATTCCTTCCTCAATTAGTATCTCATGATTATAGAGCCACTCATTACCCGTAAACAATTTTTCTGCACAAAGCTTTGTTTGCATAACGCAAAACTAAGTATGAAGCGACTTCATAAACAGAATTAGAAAGTAGGCAATTTGATATTTGTACCTCTATTGCTAACTGCAAACTGACCGCCTCTAATTTCTGAATATGTGAATATGAAAATGTTACTTACGAAGTGGTATTTGCGTGAGGGATAGTAGTGGAAATCCTTTTTTGCCTTGCTTCGACGGACTCATTATAACAAAGGGCAAAAAAGATTGAAGCGGATAGCCCGGCCCGAGGCTATGCGAGGGACACGCCCAACTAATCATTTTCAATAAAGCACTGCCAACTATTGGCTTACAAAAACAATTTTGGC
>JAQBNG010000136.1 GCA_028288675.1 Flavisolibacter sp.
TAATGACCTCCCTCCATGAACGCCTTGAGACTATCTATATATTGAAAGTGGCTGTTGATTTTGGTATAGCCACCATCAAACCCTTTGATGGTAAATTTTATTTTGAAAAGTTGCCGCAGAAGAACATCAGCGATCCTATTGTTCTGTAAATAGTTGTTTACTGTAGCAGTATAATGCTGTCCCTGCTGCACCTTTGTGTGCGTTTACCATCTTGCAGCAAACAGCATTTATTCATCCTTAACCAGCAAATATGAAATACAGAAGCTTTGGAACCAATGAGCAGCTTTCAGCTATCGGCCTTGGCTGCATGAGCATGAGCCATGCCTACGGCGAACCCAATGATGAAGAATCTATTGCCACCCTGCACTATGCCCTTGACCTGGGAATTAATTTTTGGGATACGGCCGATGTCTATGGCAACGGCGTAAACGAAAGCCTGATTGCAAACGTATTAGCCACCAACCGCGACAAGATATTTATTGCTACCAAATTCGGGTTCACGCAAAATGCGGATGGTAAAGGCATGAGCTTTAATGGTTCGCCGGAGTATATGAAGACTGCCGTGGAAGCCAGTTTAAAACGACTGAACATAGAAGCCATTGACCTGTATTATGCGCATCGCATTGACCCGAATGTTCCGGTAGAAGAAATGGTAGGAGCTATGGCGGCGCTGGTGAAAGAAGGCAAGGTGCGTTATCTCGGGCTATCAGAAGCATCGGCAACATCTATCAGGAAAGCACATGCTGTTCATCCTATCAGTGCGGTGCAAAGCGAGTATTCGGTGCTGACAAGAGATGTTGAAAGCGCTGTGCTGCCAGCTTGTAAAGAACTTGGAATTACGTTCGTTCCTTTCAGTCCGCTGGCAAGGGGGCTAATGACCAACACAGTAAACACAAAGGATTTGGGCGAGAATGACTTTCGTAAAAACCTGCCCCGTTACCAGGGCGAACATGCCACTAACAATCAACAGTTGGCCCAGGGCTTTGCAGAACTGGCTTCGCAAACGGGTTGTACGCCGGCACAACTGGCACTGGCATGGATACTTGCGCAGGGAGAAAACATCATCCCGATACCGGGAACAAAGAAGCGAAAGAACCTTGCGGATAATGCGGGCAGCGTTGATGTAAATTTATCATCGCAAACTCTTGAAGACATAGAAGCCCTGATCAAAAAATATCCAAACGTTGGCGACCGGTATAACGAAGCCATGTATAAAATGGTAGATAAAGAAGGGAGTTAATATTAATTTGCAATAGGCAATAGGCAACAGGCAATTTGCAATAAGCAATAGGCAATAAACAAATGAGAAATGCAGGTCCGGCACTACTTACGGAATATGAACAAATCGAGCTATTTGAAATGACATAAGACGGCCCGAAGAATTGCGTACTATTAAAATGCTACAACCAACACATGAAAAAATTAAAGCGCCTTTGCGTTACACTTTTTCTGCTAACTGCTTTTACTATTCCGGCTTACTGCACCTGGTCAATTATTGTGATTGATCCTGTAACAAAAGAGATCGGGATAGCCGGTGCTTCCTGCACGTACAGTGTTTACGGTATCGGGCTTATTGTTCCCGGCAAAGGTGCTATTGTTGTGCAGGCAATGAGTAACCCTTTGGCAAGATTGAAAGGGCTCAGAATGATCATGGCTAATGCATCACCCAAAGAAATACTGGATGCATTAAAAGACCCTTACTTCGATCCGGAAAGCCAGCAATATGCCATCATCTGTATAAGTGATATTGAACATCCGCAGACCTTCACCGGGTCTGAAAATTCACCGGCTAAAGGCGCAGTAACTGCTAAGGGAATTTCGGTGCAGGGCAATACATTAGCCAGTGCTGAAGAATTGAAAGCTGTTTTGAATGCTGCCATAAAAGCGCAGAAAGATTCATTGTCCATACAGGAAGTATTGATGCTTGCCCTGGAGGCGGGTGCAAAAACGGGCGGTGATAAACGTTGCGGAGACAGGAAAGCATCAAGTGCTTTTATAATGGTTGCCAAACCCGGCGACGATGCCAGGAAGCCTTATCTAAATTTAATAGTTAATGGTACTGATGAAAAGGTAAATGCTGTTGAGGCTTTAAGAACAAAATTTGATAGCTGGAAAGCGAAATAATGTAACCGCACAAAATATAAAAGGCTGCACCTGGCAGTGCAGCCTTTTATAAATAATCTACAATTACAATGTTGCTAAATCAATAACAAACCGATACTTCACATCTCCCTTCAACATGCGTTCATAAGCTTCATTAATGTCCTTCATGTCTATCATTTCCACATCTGATACGATGTTATGTTCTGCGCAATAGTCCAGCATCTCCTGTGTTTCTGCAATGCCACCAATAAGCGAACCCGCAATAGAGCGGCGCTGGAAAATAAGATTAAAGCCAACCACCTGTGCCGGTTCCGGGGGTACACCCACGCAGATCATTACACCGTTTGTATTTAACATGCCGAGGTACACATTATAATCGTGCGGTGCCGACACCGTATCAATGATAAAATCAAAATAGTTGCCTAAGCTTTTTATGGTCTCTTCGTTAGAGGTTAGCGCAAAGCGATGCGCACCCAAACGTTTGGCATCCGCTTCCTTTGAAGGCGAGTGTGAAAGCATCGTTACTTCTGCACCAAAAGAGGCAGCGAATTTTACAGCCATGTGGCCTAAGCCGCCAAGCCCCAGCACGCCAACTTTATGGCCCTTGCCTACCTTCCAGTGGCGCAGTGGCGAGAAGGTGGTAATGCCCGCACAAAGCAGTGGTGCTATGGCTTTCAGGTCAAGCTTGTCGGAAATCTTTAGCACAAAATCTTCCGTGGTAACGATCTGTTTGCTATAGCCACCATAGGTTGGTGTTTTACCATCGCGTTCAAAACCGTTGTAGGTACCGGTCCAACCATTTTTGCAATATTGTTCCTGCCCGTCTTTACAATTCTCGCATTCGCGGCAGCTATCTACCAGACATCCAACACCGGCAAGGTCACCTTCTTTAAATTTTGTTACTGCATTACCCACTGCAGTTACCCGTCCTACAATCTCGTGGCCGGGCACCATCGGAAAGATGGAGTTGCCCCACTCATTCTTTACCTGGTGTACATCGGAGTGGCAAACGCCGCAGTATAAAATTTCTATCTGCACATCGTGCGGACCCGGTTCTCTTCGTTCTAGATCAAAATCTTTAAGAGGCGTTTCAGCATCGTATGCCGCGTATGCTTTTGTATGGCTCATGGTAAAAGTTTGAGCAGCGAAATTAGGATATGATCGCACGGGAATACAGGCAGGGTTCAAATGAAAATGAAGCGGTGAAACATAGTGGCAACTACCTAAAACACCTACCTCAAAAACCGATACGTACACTTCACTAAAAATATATTCCTTGATTGCTCAGCGAAAGCATTATCGAACAGGCTATTAAAAACAGGTGTATCCAGTTCGTTATACACATCCGCAGTATCGCTTTGCGACCATACCAAATAAAACTCAGAGCCGGGCCGGTACTCCCAACGTAAAATGAGGTTGGAGCGAAACTGCACGAAGTTGAAATCAGGCTTTGAAAAACGGTAGTCCACAATTCCATCGGTATTCTCATCTACCATATAAGAGCCATTGGCATAACTTATCTGGTTAGCATTAAATGTAGTAAACCGGTCATTATACTGCTTAGCCAGTGGGCTGGATACATAGGCAAAATTGTTATAAAGAGGCCGGGTAATAAAAGGTTGCCCATAATATTGCAGCGTCAAATCAGGGGTAATGTTGTAGTTAATCCGGCTTGTAAAGCGCAAGGTTTTTTGTTTCACTTCGCCAACAATACTGCGAATAGAATTATTATAGCTAACGTTACTTACAAACTGGTCCTGCCTTCGAAAATTATAGCCATAGCTGCTGCTAAGGCTGATGCGTAAAGCATCAATTGGCTGCAAGCTAAGTGACAAGCCAAGGTTATTGCCTTTCACTTCCTTATTCGATCCCCAAAAATTAAAAGCATCAACACTGACATAAAACTTTTTGCGGGTATCGCTGGTAACATAAAAATTATATCCGATACCTGACGGGCGGCGAATGGAAGAAGCGCCTCTAAGTGCATTGTTACTCACATCATAAGGATTCCAGGTAAGGCCGGTTCCTACCTGCCAATAATTGCGGAAAACAGCATGTGAATTTGTATTGAAAGCCTGGTATAAAAACTGTCCGCCATAATCCCACCGGCTCCAGTGATTGTAATTGATTCGTGCAGAACGAAACACTGAAAATGCTTTTTGAAACTGAAGCCCTGCCCACGTAAAATGATTGATCTCATTTGCGGTAAGCATGAAGCCAATATCGTTTAATTCCAACCCGGGAGAACGCAGCGTTACACCGGTCTCGTAGCGGAATACCTGGCCTAACTTGCCCGAAGGACCACCACTTTTTCCAAAGCGTACGGTACCGCCCATTCCACTTAAAGAAGTTCGATTCGCATCAACAGAAACTTCGGTAGCATCGGTCCGTTGAAAGAGATGTTCAAAAGCATTTTGTGTATTCAGTATTGCTTCCTTCGTGCCCAGCACATTACTAAAAACCACATTACCGCGAATGTAATAATTGCGGTTCTTCCATTGGTGTAAAAAATCTATTCCGCCAGAGTAAGCGCTGCGGTGTAATTGATCGTTCAAGCCTTTTTCACGGTTCACGGCGGTGAAGATTCCACCGATAACTGTGTTACCTGCGTTGATGTCTTTCTGTAATCGCCCAACAAAATAATTGGTGAGCGGTTCCACTAATTCTTCTCTTCGCTGCCCACTTTTATCAATGGTGGCCATCTCCCGTTGTGTAATACTTTCCAGCACGCCAATACTCCAGCCTTTTTTTGTTTTGCCACTAAACTTGGCAGCACCAAGTATAGAAGTGTTCTGTGGGTATTTTGCATATTCGTTATTACCAAGGCTGGGAAAACCATGCGGGGAACTCCCGATGCGGCGGGAATAAAACAGAAGGTCAGCATCGTAATCGCCGCCTGCTGCAGAACCGGTTAAAGGGTAATCAAATATGTTGCGGCTCTCAATAAAAAAAGGCCTTCGCTCTTCAAAGAAATTCTGAAAGCCATCAATGCGAACCTGCGAAGGGTCAGCTTCCACCTGGCCAAAGTCAGGGTTGATAGTGAAGTCCAGGATCATATCATTGCTTACCGCATATTTACCATCCAGCCCTGCTGTCAGTTTGCTGTCAGAGCCTTTGGCGAAAGGGTTTCCTTCTTCCCTTTTGTATTTATCTACTTGTGCTGTTACATAAGGAGCTATTTCCACTTGCCGGTGCGTTGGAATATTGTTCAATCCGTGCAGCTCACCAAAGCGGCTGACCCATACACCGGAGGCTTGTGGAATCAGTTGCCAGGTGCTGCGTTCTTCTTTACGAAAAAGGCGGCGGTGGACCTGTATCCCCCAGACCTTTTCTTTTTCGTTGCCATATCGTAACTGGCTGAAAGGAATTTTTACTTCGCCAGTCCAGCCTTTATCATCTATATGCGTTTTGCCAAACCAGATGGGGTTCCAGTTACGGTCCCAGTTGTTGCCATCATTAGAGACGGCTTCATCGCCTCGTACACCGGAAACAGAAAGTGTGAATGAAAAAGCTGTGCGCAGGTCATGGTAACTGTCAATGTTTATTTCCATCCAGTCGCCGGGAAATTCATCCCTGCGGCTCATGCGTTTAACTATGGAGTCGGGAGCAGAATCGAAACAGCGGTAAGCGACATAAAGAAATTTTTCATCGTACAAAATTTTAAAGGCGGTGGGCTGAGAAGCTGCCTTGCCTTCGGCTGGTTGGTATTGAATAAAATCACCACCCCATTCAACCGTGTTCCATACTTCTTCTGATGGAATGCCATCAAGTTCTATGTTGGTGGTGATTGGTTTGGTAGTATATTTTTTACGAATGATGATGGAATCTTTGGATTGACTTTGCGCTGCGGAGAATAGCAGCGCTGATAGAAACAGGAGCAAGCAGGTTTTTCTCATATAGCAATTTTACGAATAGCAGATTGCAGGTAGAAGATAAATTTGAGCAATGGTTGAATTGGCTCCATGTTCGGACTCTACTTGTCAGAATGTTGTAGGTGTACTTCGTGTTCCTGCAACGGATTTGTACTTCAAAATCAACGGCCAATAATTTTGAGATTAACAAACACTCCATTAATTTGCTGCTAATAAATTAACAGCTTGTGAAAAGAATAATCATTTTATCTGCACTCTTCCTAGTCTTTCATTCTACGTCCTTTGCACAAAAAACAGACAATTCAATTTCCATGAAAAGCGGCTTCTTCGGCTGGCAATTTTACCAGAACGGTCAAAAGCTGAAAGTGCCTGAAGTAGCAAAAATGATGGAGTCAAACCCACAGGCTTATACCTATATACAGTCGGCCCGCACAAATAATACCTGGGCTTCAATAATTGGTACAATTGGCGGGTTTATGGTAGGCTATCCTTTAGGCCAGGCTGCAGGCGGCGGCAATGCTAATTGGACAGTGGCCGGAATAGGAGGAGGGTTAATTATTGCCGCCATTCCCATCTCTATAAAAGCAAATAAGCAGGCTAAGAATGCAATTGCTGCCTATAATGAAGGGCTGAGGAGTACTTCCTTTCGTAAAGCAGAATTTGATTTTGGCTTTACAGGAAACGGCATTGGTTTGACTGTGCATTTTTAAATAATGATTTCAGAACGAACGGCACAACCTGTTGCGGCTACCAATGGTGGAAGTTAATTATCGCATTTAAAATATAGCGCTGATTAACCGGTACAGCAGCCATATAATGCCAGCCAATACAAGCAGTAATGCAAGCACCACAGGTACAACAACTTTCCAGGCGCCGCCCCTGTACCGCCCTTCCGTATAATACTGTTGCATTAGCTTCATGTTCTTTGTATTGGCCTTGTGTACAAAGTCGAACAGGTCGCCTACCACAGGTATTGCACCTAGTACAACATCAATTACAATATTGAAGATCATGCGGGCCAGTACAAAACCACTGGCACCATTTCTTGCCATTAATAAAACAAGGTACCCCGATATGGCAAACGTGGAAAGGTCACCCACACCCGGAACCAGTCCTAAAAGGCCATCTAATCCAAAGCGAAAATTAGTGCCCGGAACAACAAATTTTGTATCCATCCACCTCGCTAAGGCGTCCATTCCCTTCAATCCCTTTGGCATGGGTGTTAGCTGCTTCCTCATGGTTTGCTTTGTTTCCTTTTCAGATTATAATATCGTACCACCACTGAAAATAAAAAGCGCCGTGCTATACACGGCGCTTTACTAGTTTCAACCTATTTATTAAAACGCTTTCTTTACTGGCACTCCACTATCCGCACCAGCCATATCAATCATTGCCGACAACTCACTAACAACCGCATCGGCGCTGCCACTGAAGCCAACCGTTTTAAAACGGATGTTGCTGTTACGGTCAATCACAAACTTGGTAGGAATGCCTTCTACTTTAAAGTCGCCAATCACTGCAAACGTCTCATCGTCTTTCGATTTAACTTCATCGTACAATACATTGAAGCTGTATTTATTCTTAGCAATAAATTCGGTTACTTTTTGTACGCGGTTGCTGTCGTTCTCCCAGCTATCAATAAACAGGAACACTACATCGGGGTTGTTCTTAAACTTGTTAACTGCCATTTGCATACCGGGGAACGAAGCAATGCATGGCCCGCACCAGGTAGCCCAAAAATCAACGATAACCGTCTTTCCTTTTAGTGATGAAAGTGCTACTTCTTTGCCGCTCATATCCTTCAACGCAAACTGCGGCGCCGGTATGTTGATCATCGTTTTTGCAAGTTCAGCTTTCAGTTTAGTGTAGGCCAACCCTTCGAGGTTTGTAGCATAAGCTGTCCACTGGGCCTCTGTTTTTCCGCCCGCTATATAAAGTGTTTTTAATTGCTCCTTCATAGCAGGTGTGTACTTGCCTTCTTCAAAAAATTTTTCCAATTCGGCCTGTGCGGCTTTCGACCCTTTGGTTTTTTCTACCAGCAGGGCAAAGGCTTCATTCATGGACAAGTCTTTCCTTTTAAAATGCTCAACCGCGGCTTTCTCAATAGTGTAGGCCTTTTCGTAGTCGCCATTGTGGTAAAGCAGCGTAGCATACGTATCGGCAAAAGTGTGATAGCTGCCACCGAGGCTTTTAATGTATTGCTGGCTGGTAAGATAAGATGGCTTACCTGCCTGCAATTTCTTTTCCATATCTATCAAGGCAAGCGACTGGGCTGAAAGTTCAAGCCCTGTTTTTACATCCAATGGTTTTTTATTTACTCCTTCTCCGGATAGTTTCCAGGCAATGCTGTTGAGGGCATTGGCTTTCGCAGAATTGCTCTGGATGGCGGAAAGATATTTTTTGGCAGCCTCATAGTTACCGGAGTCAGCATGCATGGTAGCCAGCATTTGTTTAAACGATTCTATTCGTCTCTTGCCCGGTTCAGTGCCTGGGCCTATCTCCGTCACAAATTTTTTGTAAACGGCCTCTTTCCCTGCCAGGGTTTTGTTGTTATTCCATTCTGTCAGCAATTCTGTTTGCAGAGACGCAGCCGGGTATTGGCGTTTGAGCAGAGAGCCTACGCTATCCGCCATAGATTTATCCTTTAAAGTATTTTGGTACAGAAACTTCATCTGGGTCAAATCGGCTTCTGAAATAGTTGCATCTTGTAAACGGCTGGACAGCACTGCATGGAGAACTTTCTGATCTTCCATATCCTTAGATTGAGCTAAGTAGGAAATATAGTCGGCTCTGAATTTTTTTCTCGAACCTTCAACTGCAAACTCATTTTTATTTAATTCGGTGGCTTTCTGCATGTTTCGTTTCAATTGCCAAATACCACCATAGTTGCCAAAAGCCAACGCCGCGGCAGCCTGGGAGCCTGGTACCACCTCACCATGTTTGTTATAAAGTAGAGTATAATAACCCGAATCATTATTGTTGTCCTGCTTATCGTCTTTGGCAAAAGAGAAAAAAACAGCCCTTGTAGTATCATTGGTTTTTACCGTGCCCCTGTAGATGCCGCCTTCCTGTTTTAAAGTGATTGCTTTTGCCAGTGGCAGGCCGCCTTCTAAGAGATAAGCCGTCCCCTCAAAATCTTTTACACCTTGTAACACCGTATTGCGGGGCATATACTCAATAGTAATGACTGAACCGGCAATGGGTTTTTTCGTCATTACCTCGAAACTTTGCTGCGCATTAACAAGAACGGCAAAGCTTAGCACCAATAATAAGAAGCTTACTTTTTTCATATACCAGGTTTTAGTTGATGAAGATGAAGGGCAGGAAGTTGTCTTAACTAAATGTAAGAAAGATATGAATGCATTATATAAAATGATGAAAGGAGCAGGACAGAAAAGTGTAATGTGTTTTTCCGGAGTGAACGGTTCAGAAGTATTTTGGAAGAAGGTTTTTCGTCACTTTTATATTTACCGGAACGGGTTTACACAGCTTAGTATAAAATTTTCTTATACAAAAAAGAAACTCTACATTTAAAAACGCTTCTTCTCCTACACTATAAAAATTTGCCTGCTAATCCTTTCCAACTGGTCACATTAATTCTAACATAAACCAAACAACAATGAAAAAAGGATTTTTCGCAATAGCAGGCCTGTTCCTGCTTATCTCCTGCAACGAAACAAAAGACAGCTCAAGCAACGCGGCCAATGGCGATCATTCTGCAATGGTGAAAGACAACACAGAAAAAAACAAGATGATTTACCAGGCTCTTGAAACTGGTGATGTAAGCAAACTGGACTCCGTGTTGAGTAAGGATATTGTTGACCATGAAGGCAACATGGGAAAAGATATTGTAGGGATAGACAGTGTAAAACAATTTATCGCCAACATTCATAACTATTTCGATGGCTTGAAAATGGAGTCCATGTCAGAGGCTACATCCGCAGACGGGGTTTATCATTTTGCTATGGTGCGAATGAGAGGCAAAGCCAAAGCCAATCCGTGGGGAATGCCGGTAGGTAAGGATATTGATGACACCAGTGTTGATGTAGTAAAAATAAAAGATGGCAAGGCCACGGACCATTGGAGCTTTACAAGTCAGAAAGATATGATGGAAATGATGGGTGGTATGGCCAGTGGAAGTATGCAACCAACATTGAAAGACAGCACCGCGAAGAAATAAAATACTTTACAGAATAAAGAAAAGCCCGGCTACTTAGCCGGGCTTTTTAATAGAAGTTTTTTGGAGTGACTTGTGATCTGCAAACAACAGCTAATGTTATTCCTTTACCATCACAAATGATCCAACCCATTTTCCATATTCATTAAAAACAGGCGGGAAGCTTCCAGGTGAGAAAGCAGTTTAGCATTGCTACCTTCTTCTGAAGTTGTGTTCACATTTTTGATCGTGTCTTTTATATGCCCGGAAATATCGGAGGATATGTTTTTAATCTTTTGCACCGTTTCACGCAGTGTCAGCCGTAGTTCCATTTCATCCATTACAACGGCAGCCAAATCTTTTAAAATCTGCTTTTCCTTTTGGCTAAACACCCTTGGTTTTTTATCAATAATACATAAGGTGCCCAGGTTATAAGCTTCCGCGGTTTGCAATGGAGCTGCAGCATAAAAACGCAAACCAAATTCACCGGCTACTAAAGGGTTAGCCAGTGTTCTTGGATCTTCAATCGCATTTTCTACTGTATAAGAGTCGGTTGATAAAATAGCCGATGCGCATAGGCCGGGCTCACGGTCTATTTGGTGAACAGGTAAGCCATGGTGCGATTTAAACCAAATGCGGTCGCTATCTACTAAACTGATAATGGCAATTGGCACGTTGAAAATGGTGGAAGCTAATTGCGTAATCCGGTCAAAAGCGCCATCTGGTGGCGTATCTAAGATTTGGTATTTCTTAAGAGTTTCAATTCGTTTTGCTTCGTTCCCAGGCATTTGCAGAGTTGTCATTCTATAGTTGTTTTTGGGTATGTGTGCTGGCTGCAAGGTAAGATAAAATGAAAGGAAGCCCCATTGCCAGACTGCCCATTCGCATAAATGACACCGCCATGATTGATAACAATTTTTCGGCACAAGGCAAGGCCAATGCCATAGCCGCCATATATACTTTTTTCATTCAACCGTTGAAAGATGGTAAAGATCTTATCGGCATAAGCCTGGTTAAAACCGATGCCATTGTCACTGATCATTATCTCGTAATAGTCTTGCCGAGGATCTAATTGCGGCCATTCCATTTTCGCCTCCCGGGTAAGCTTGTTTGCCGTAATGGTGATAACCGGCACTGTATTTCGTTTGGTAAATTTTAGCGCATTGCCCAGCAGGTTATAAAAAAGCTGGTTCATTTGTAAAGGAATGACTTCAAGAGTTGGCAGTTCACTGGCTTTGATTATAGCACCCTTCTGGCTAATGAGTAATTCAAAATCGGTAAGCACATTTTTTAAAACAAAATCCAGGCTGATCTCTTCAAATTGCAGGCTATTTTGCGAAAGCCGGGAGTACTCCAGCAGGTCTTTTATCAGGCCCGACATACGGGTAGCTGCCAGGCTTACTTTTTCAATATAGAGTTTTGCGGTTTCAGAAAGTTCCTGTTGCTCTAATACCATCCCGCTGAAAAGATGAATTTTTCGCAAAGGTTCCTGCAAGTCGTGCGAAGCGATGTAGGCAAACTGCTCCAGTTCGGCATTGGAGCGTTCCAGTTGTATGTTAGCTTCCTGCAATGCTTTGGTTCGCTCTTCTACTTTTTTAGAAAGTTCTTCGGCAAAAAGTTTTTGTTCGGTTATGTCCTGTATCACGCCTAACAGCCGGTGGGGTACCCCTTCTTTATCGTACAATACTTTTCCTTTCACCCTTACCCAACGTTGCGAATTATCTTTCCGCATAATCCTGGCTTCGTAATGCAGGTTACCGGTTTCTATTGATTCTTTGTGCGCCTGTGCTCTTAACGAAAGATCATCCGGATGGATAGCAGCGGCAAATTCTGTACGGTTGATAGTATCATGTTCCAGTCCCCAAATAACCCTAAATCTGGGCGAGGTAAACATTTCATCTGTCAATAAATTAATTTCATAAGTACCCAGGTCGGCTGATTCAATGGCGAGCCTTGCACTCTCTTCGGCATACGCAACTTTCTGTCTTGATAGTACTTGTTCGGTAACCTCGTTGGCAACGACAATTATGCCTGAAACAGAACCATCACCTTCACGAAAGGCCTCATATACAAAATTTAAGTAGGTGGTTTCCACTATACCGTTCCTGGGCAATTGTACCGGTCGTTCACTTGCCGTGAATGGCCGGCCGGTCTTATACACCTCGTTGAGCAAGATTTCCAATCCCTGCCCTTTGGCTTCCGGAAGACCTTCAAAAATAGGTTTGCCCAATATCTCGTCTTCATTTTTACCCCATAACTCGTACATAAATTGGTTAGCAATTTCCACTACATAATTATAACCTTTTAGCACACAAATAGCAACCGGTGCCTGAAGAATAGTTTTACGAAAATTGCTCTCACTCTGAACTAGCTTTTGATTTGCTGCCACCTGCCCGGTAATATCGGTTGCCAATACCAACACACCAGAGATAGTTCCATCGGCTTCGCAATACGGTTGGTAAATAAAATTGAAATAATGCGTTTCTGTTTGTCCATCAGGCTTTTTGAAATAAGCGGGAGCTTCATGTCCGTGATGGGTGACGCCGTTATGAAAAACATCCAGCAATAACTCATAAAAACCCTGGTCTTTCATTTCGGGCAAGATGTCTAAAAAAGGTTTGCCTAAAGATTTGCTATCTACATTCCATAAGTTTAGCAAGGCCTCATTGGCTACATCCAACACCAGGTCTTCTCCTTTTAAAATTAAAATAGGATCTGTGGATTGCTCCACGATATTGCGAAAGCGTATATCATTTTCCCTCTCTTTTATCCTGGCTTCCACTACGTCTGTAACATCGTGGCCGAAAGCCATTACGCCTTCAATTACGCCTTCATCATTTTTATAGGCCGTATAAACAAGATTATAATAGCGGGTGGTAAGATGGCCGTCATCGTTCACATCAACTAAGGCTGGTGTTTCGTTGCCAAAAAACGGAGTGCCGGTATGGTATACATTTTCCAGTATATCAAAATAGGGCTGCCCTTCCAGTTCGGGGAAAGCTTCCCGGAGTGTTTTGCCTAAAATTTTCCTGTGATTAAAAATTTTTGAATAGGCCTCGTTCACAAAAACATAGCGTAATTCTCTCCCCTTGCAAATAGCGATTGGTGCAGGCGCCTGGGAAAATAATTTGGTATGGTTGTGTACAGCCAATACATCACCGGCATTCAATGGGTCTGTCATTTTGCGTTAAGGGTAATAAACGTTGCTCATTAAAGTTTAAAGCTACCTGTTTTTTTTATTAGAAGCTTGTCATTGAAGCTTGCGTGTGCGCTTCAATTTTTTGTTGAATTTATAATTAATACATAGCAATCATTATAGATCAGGCCATGTAGAACGCCGCCGTTAATCATTTATAAAATATGATAACCGGTAAAGCCCCGGCATCTGCACAAGGTAATTTTAGGCCACCAAAATCAAGGCCAGGTGCTAAAAGCGTATTTCTTGCTACCGCTTATTTTTTTGCTTTTTAAGCGAACGCCTGCTTTTTATACAGGGCCACCAAATACACTTTCCAACCACAATAAAATAACTACCAAGCTTTCTCCTCTTTCCATTATAATTAATGGAATCAACGACCCTATTATGAAGGCTGACACTCCTTCCTGCATCATCCCGTTTACAAGAGTTGGCAAACTGATTTTGCTAAAAGGCAAAGCCGAAAATACAGAAGGAAATTTCGTGCTGGATACCGGTGCCCCTTACCTTGTTTTAAACAGCACTTATTTTCGCGACCTTGAACCAGTTCATAACCAGGATGAAATGCAGCGCGGCATTAATGGCGAGAATGGCCTCTCGCAAAAAGCAGTGCTGAAACAACTTCGCATTGGCACATTTACCTATTTTAAAGTAGAAACCGACCTGCTCAATTTAGGCCATATAGAAAATGCGAGGGGTATAAAAATATTAGGCTTACTGGGCGTTTCATTATTTAAGGAATGTGAGCTGGTGATTGACTATGAAAAAAATTTGATCTACCTGCATCATATCAGCCGTAAAGAAAAGAAGACTTACAAGCACCCGATGCTGAATAACCCGCAGGAGTACGATGAACACCCGTTTACACTAAAAGATAATCGTATCATTATAGAAACAAAGCTGGCAAAAAGGAAGCTGCAATTTGTTGTTGACCACGCAGCAGAATCAAATATTATTGATAGCCGTTTGCCGGGTTCCGTACTGGATAGCATACAAATAAACGGGCGCATAGTGCTATCAGGCGCCGGCACAAAAAAAGTAGAAGCTATTACGGGTGCCATGTCGGGATTTACATTGGGCGGAATGGAACTTAAAGCCATGCCGGTAATTATTACCAGTTTGGAAAACAGCTGTTTTGGCAATGATGCCTGTATTAGCGGCGTATTGGGTTACGATTTTCTTTCCAGCTATAAACTGGTGTTTAATTTTGTAAGCTGTAAATTTTATGTTTTTAAATGAGTGCCTGTTGTATGAATAGTGTTACGAAGTATAAAATCTTTTTTTTTACCTGTTTGCTGCTATTGTCGCAAGTAAGCCGTGCGCAGGGTAAGTATGTAAAGCAATTCAAGGTAAAAGAAAACGTGATGTACATTATGCTTTCCAAAAACCTGCCCCTGGCTTCACTCGATAGCTTTGTTAAAAATTACAGCCTTACTGATATTGGTCTTCACACGCTATTACAAACCCGTAAAGCAGATTCACTTAAAAGCTCCGGATGGAAGCTGGACTCTAACACAAGCCCGGATTTTTACTATATCATTTCAAAAAAAATAGGAACGACAACCAACTTAAAAACACCGGGCGACCGCAATGTTTTCTCCGCTGTTCCTACACCTGATAACTGGCGTATTGTAGGTGGCAACCGGGTGGTTTATGGCGCTAATAATTTTAAGAACAACAGGGTTTTCCGATATGCGGATGGCATCACCTATTTTTTTTTACGGGGATTTAAAAAAGCAAGGTCGGTAAAACTCGCCGGCAATTTTACTAACTGGCAACATGGTGCTTTTCCACTAACTAAAACCGATGATGGCTGGGTAGCTCCCGTGCGACTTTCACCAGGGCAATATTTTTATAAGTTTATTATTAATGAAGTCGAGTGGACAACCGACCCTGATAATTTACTAAGTGAAAACGATGGAACGGGAAATGTGAATTCTGTTTATTTCGTAATCAATAAAGTTTTTCTTTTGGAGGGTTTTGAAACTGCAGGATCTGTGTTCCTCACAGGAACATTCAACAACTGGGCAAAGAATGATCTTCCCATGGTAAAGAGCGCAGCAGGATGGCAAACAGCGTTATACCTGGAGCCGGGTACGCATCACTTCCATTTTTTAGTTGATGGAAAAATTGTAAAGGACGCCAAAGAACAACCGGAGCAAAAGCTGGCGTTAGGAAAGTCTTCTGTGTTTACACTTAAGGGATTTAAAAATGCCCGTAAAGTGATGCTTGCCGGTGACTTTAATGACTGGAACCCGGTGGAAATTTTGATGAATAAAACAGAAAGCGGCTGGACCATTCCGTATATATTAGGGCCCGGCAATTACCAGTATAAGTTTGTTGTTGATGGCAAATGGATAACAGATCCCGCAAACCCTAATGTCATTGATGATGGCAAAGGCAATCTGAATTCTTTTATAGTGGTTGAGCCTAATTACATCTTCAGGTTAAAAGGGCAAAGCGCTGCTAAAAAAGTGAACGTTGCAGGGGAGTTTAATAACTGGAGTCCCGAAGGTTTATCAATGACCAAAATTGGTAATGAATGGGTGTCTAAAGTTTATCTTGGAAGAGGCAAGCACCTTTATAAATTTATTGTTGATGGCAAATGGATGAAAGACCCCGCAAACCCCTTGTGGGAAGATGGTGATGATAATAGTGTAGTGTGGGTTGAATAACTTTCTAGTGCTAATTATCCACTTCAACTAAGGCAGGTCTCGTGTCATCCTTACTTCGTTTTTCATACTTTATTTTAAAGTCAAAAAGATCAGGCACAAAATTCCGCTTCCTGCCCAGTTCATAGTTGTAAATAGTTTGCCCTAATTGATACATAAAGGGATAGCCTATAGTGTTGTACTCATACCGGTTGTCATTCAGCACTTCGTCACTGTTCACATAAAGTGTGGCTGACAGCATATATTCTACCTTGTTTTTAAAATCTGCCACATACGACACATCGGTTAAAAAGCCATAACTCCAGCCTACTTTATTAAACACCCTTACATGCGGTGGCATATGATGGCTGCTGTCGCGAAAAAAGAACTTTACATAGCTGTCGTAAAATTTTGTTGTGTCGTATTTGGGATAGGGTGTTTCAGACGGATATTGGGAAAGGTATTGATATAGGAACCGGCGATCATCTTTTGATAAATTGAAACGCTGCTTTGCAGGCACCGATTGCGGAAACAAAACTGATTGCAGCATTTGCTGCATATCCTGTAGCGGAAGATTGTTGTGTGCTGTAAAATCAAATGGTTCGTTTATCAAACTGTCGTTACGGTTTAGGTGCCCTTTACCAAGCCTGATTGGCTGGCTAAAATCAAATGAATCGGTATTGTAGGCAGGTGGTTGAGAATATAGAAGAGTGCCCTCTTTGCTTATGAAACGTACCGGGTTAGTATGACGGTTTTGCTCAGCAGTATAACCCATAAATTGCCGGGTGATACGAACATCGGCATAGCTTTTTTGATGAAGGTTACGATTAATTTCCTGCTGTCCAATAAACTGGTACATGCGGTTGTAGGGATCGTTCTCGCTTATAAGAAAAGCACGTTTGATAAAGTGGGCAATTGATGGCAATCCATTAGCTGCAGTACTGTCTTTATATAATGTTCTTTGCCCTGCGTGGCTGCTGTCAAACTGAAGTGTTGTGTATTTGTCAATCC
>JAQBNG010000080.1 GCA_028288675.1 Flavisolibacter sp.
GAGTTTTAGAAAGCTTATTCCCTGCCACTAAACCGCCGCTGTTGTCAATGTGTTTAGCCATCAACATCGCCAGGGCGCTATCACTTTCAAAACCTAAAGCCATCCCATTGCAATCGCTTCTAGGGTCAGCAAAAACACCGCAATTCTTTTTATCCCTTATGGCATGAATGGTTACAACCCGCTGAGGTGCAAATGCCTGTATCAACTGAAGTAGCAGCCTGTTTTCTTTTTCAATTTCCCTGTTATGTGCATCAACTGGCGCATTAGTATAAAATGGTTTTCCCAACAACGGCATTTGCCGGTTAGGGTCCACCGCGCCGTCCCGGGAATAGCGGCCCTTGTTATTAATTACCCTGTGCTTATGCGCTTCTGCTGTTAATGCATTGTCGGGAAACAACGACGGAAGTACTATCACATTATAGTACGAAGGCTGCCCACTGGAAAGCTTTTTTACCAGGCTGTTTACTACTTCAATGGAAGATAGTTCAGAGCCATGTACCCCACCAATAACCAGTGCATTTTTATTGCTGGTACCGGGAAAGTAATACAGGTAAATTGGCAACCCTTTTTTTGAATAACCTGCTACCTTTTTTACTGCTACTTTATTATGCAGCACCGTGGCCAAATTAAATGATGCAAACTGAAAGTTGATAATGCGGGAAGCAGCGCTTAATGAAGGATTTGTTGTGCTGCCTGTATTACTAAAAATTAGCGGCGGTTCAACAAAAGCTATGTTGTTCTGCTGTGCAGAAGCATTTATATAAATAAAAGCGGTAAGGGCTATGATAATCTTTCTCATAACAATTGGTACCGAAACTAGAACCTTGCGCTTCTTATAAAAAGGTTTCATTGATTGAGAAGTTGGAAGCAGGGTACGAACCCATGCCTTTAACGTATCAACTGTACGATGGCTTTCCCTTCTTCGTTATTTTAGTGAAATAATCAATGCATGTATTTGAAACGGCTCATCCTTTTTAGTTTTATTTGTTTACCTGCGCTTTACGTGTCAGCACAAAAAAGCGGTATCGATTCTTTACCCGAATCGCAGATCGACATCCCTATAAATATTAATCTAAAGCCCATTTTTGCGTTGGCAGAAAGGAATGTAGATAAAGAGTTCTCTTCACCTAATTACCCCGATGGATGGGTGCAGGCCGACTGCGCAACAAGATTCAAATATCATTTCCGGCGTTCGCCACTTCGAATGACCATGCATGGCACCTTGCTCGATCTTTCGTTTACCGGCTTTTATCAAATAGTAGGTTCAACAAGATTATGTAGCGGAAGTACAGTATTGTCACCTTGGTCGCCGGGTTGTAAATGCGGCTTTGATGAGCCGGAGCGCCGGGTAGATATTGGCTTTAAAAGCAGGTTTTCCTTAAAGCCAAACTATTTATTACAAACAGTTATTACGCGGAGTGAACCTATTCCCAGAGACAAATGCGAAGTCTGTTTTTGGGGACTGGATGTAACAAAAGACGTGGTAAATGGGTTAACAGCCGAACTGGAAGCATCAAGAAAAGCAATGCAGGATTCGTTTGGCCTCTTTAACCTGCGGCCTTACCTGCAACAGGCATGGAACATGCTTAATCAAACATATACCATTCCCGGCATCGGCTATTTTTCCCTGCATCCAAAAAGCTTACGCATGCAAAACATCAACGCAAAAAACGACATGCTCAATATTAATATAGGCATCAGTGCCATACCAGTTGTGACGTTTCAAAAAGAGGTTACTAAGACCAGTTCTGTACCCGATCTCACGCCAACAGCAACCCCGGGCGGTTTTTCTGTTTTCTTAGAAGCTGCGTTGCAATACGATTCGTTAAGCCGGGTAGTAAATGGCTATATGGCAGGTAAACGTTTTGATTTATCTGAAGGCCTTTTTGCCAAACATATTATTGTAAAAGAAGTAACTGTTGCCAGTAACAACCAGGGCCGCATGTTGATCAAAGTTGACTTCACCGGCTCCTTTAACGGCACGGCATTTTTTACCGGCAACCCGGTTTATACTGCAGCCACAAAAACTATTGAAGTACAGGACCTGGATTATGACCTGCAAACAAAAAACGTTTTACTGAAAACAGCTAAATGGCTTTTTGCAGGTAAGATAGAAGACGAGTTAAAAAAAGGCACAGCCATTAACCTCACATCTTATTTTGAAACGGCACAAAGCTCATTAAATGCCTATCTGAATAAAGAATGGACAAAAGGAATCAAAGGATCAGGTAGCGTTAAGGAATTGAAGGTGATTAGTGTTGAGCCATTACCGCAACATATCTTAATAAAAACTTCTTGCGCAGGTGCGCTGAGCGTGCAGGTAACGCAAATTGATCTAGGCCTAAAGCGCTGAGGCTTCCTTTTTTTGGGGTCTATCAGGCTTGTCAATTCTGAATGAAAATTTCTTTTGCGACACATAGCTAAACAGGACAACAATCACTGCTGTTGCTATCAGCGAAAGTGTAGGATGGTCATGCCAGCCAAGGCCTTCAATAAAGAATTTAAGAAGGAGGTAATTAAGAGCAACACAAAACATCGCCACCATAAAATACCGCACAAACTGAACCCGCCTCCGCAGGTAAGAACCCTGGAATACCACGTACATACTCAGGTAAAAACCAATAGGAAAAGTGATTATAAAAGCCATAAGAAAAGCTGCTATATGTGGCTTGAAAGCAATAAACTCTAAATGCAAAACCTGCTTTTGTAAAACAAAATTGTAAAAGATATGATAGAGGAAAATGTTGAATAAGGTATTACCTCCACCACAAGCCGCGTAATGATAGGTTTGTATAGGCATAAAACGTTTAAACAAGGGATAGAAAATATCCAGCCCGGCAAAAATTGTTTTCCTAATACTGTTATGAACCCTACGCATGAAAGCCGAAATTAAGGGCTGCGCTTTTTTTTGCTGTATAGATTTCGTTAAGGATGGTTAAAAAAAAGACTAATCCATCGGCAAACTTATGGTGATGAACGTTTCAACCTCAATTAATCGCACACCATTTCGTTTACTTAAATTGCGGCCCAAAAGAAATAGATATGAGCCTGGCCGTTACGATAAAGGAAGCAGCATCAAGCGCAATAAAAGAACTATACGCTATCGAGCTGGGTGCAGATGACATCACACTCAATGAAACCAAGCCTGAATTTGAAGGAGATTATACAATTGTATTATTTACGCTGGTGAAGCAGTTGCGTAAATCACCCGACGCTTTAGGAAAAGAAATTGGCGATAAAATGGTCCTTTCAGAGCCTTCCTTATTCACAGCTTATAACGTGATCAAAGGTTTTCTCAACTTGAGCATTGCCGATACATACTTCACCATCTATCTACAGAAAAACAGCGCAAAAGGACTAACAGGCAAGGTTACACCTACCGGTAAAAAAGTAATGGTGGAGTACTCCTCTCCCAATACCAACAAGCCAATACATCTTGGTCATTTGAGAAACAATTTTTTAGGATGGAGTGTTGCGCAAATTTTAAAAGCTGCTGGTAACGAGGTAATGAAAACCTGTATTGTGAACGACCGCGGCATCCATATTTGTAAAAGCATGATCGCCTGGGAGTTATTTGCCAATGGTGCCACACCCGAAAGTACAGGTATAAAAGGCGATCATTTTGTAGGTGATTATTATGTAAAATGCGAATGGCAAATCAGGCAGGAAGCGGCCGAATTATCTGCAAAAGTTGATGCGGATGATTATGCTGCGTTTTCTGATGCTAATAAGCAAAAACTCATTGAACTGAAAGAATTATCAAGCGCAATTGCTGGAGATACTGATAAAGATAAAGAGCGGCTTAAAAAAATCGAAGATGACAAAAAGGAAATTATCCGGGCAGCTACGCCATTGATGAAAAGGGCGCAACAAATGCTGGTTGATTGGGAAGCGGGCAAGCCGGAAGTGATTGAACTATGGAAGAAAATGAACGGCTGGGTATATAAAGGTTTCGATGTTACTTATAAAAGAATAGGAAGCGATTTTGATAAGACTTATTATGAAAGTGAAACTTACCTTTTAGGAAAGCAAACTGTAGAAGAAGGTTTAGCTAAAGGCGTTTTATTTCGCAAAGAGGATGGCAGCGTATGGATTGATTTAACAGCCGAAGGCCTGGATGAAAAATTGGTGCTGCGCCGCGATGGCACTTCCGTTTACATAACGCAGGACCTTGGGTTGGCCGAAGAGAAATACAAAGCTTTTCCTTACGATAAAAGCCTTTATGTAATTGCCGATGAACAGAATTATCACATGAAAGTGCTACGGCTTATTTTACAAAAGCTGGGTATGCCTTACGCCGATGGTATTTTTCATTTAAGCTATGGCATGGTGGAGCTCCCAAGCGGGCGAATGAAAAGTCGCGAGGGAACCGTGGTTGATGCCGATGACCTGGTTGATGAAATGGTGAAAGAAGCTGCTAAGAAAACATCGGAGAAAAGTAAGGTGGATGAATTTAGCGAAGCTGAATTAAATGAGTTATATGAAACAATTGCTTTGGGCGCTTTGAAATTCTTTTTGTTGAAAGTTGACCCTAAAAAAAGGATGGTTTTCAACCCTGAAGAAAGTATAGACTTTCATGGTTTTACAGGTCCGTTCATACAGTATACACATGCAAGACTAAAGAGTATTTTAAGAAAGGCGGAAGTCAGTGAACAGTTTGCAATTGGCAACATGCAGTTAGAGACATTGGAGAAAGAATTGCTTTTGTTGTTGGAACAGTATAATGATGTACTTCAACAGGCAGCCATGGAGTACAACCCCGCTGCAATCGCCAATTATATTTATAGTGTGGCCAAAGTGTATAATTCTTTTTATACAGTGCATAGTGTGCTAAAAGCTGAGAATGAAGAAAAAAAGCAATTACGTCTACAACTTTGCAAGCTAACAGCAAATGTGATAAAAGAAGGAATGGGTTTGTTAGGAATAAAGGTGCCGGAGAGAATGTAATAATTGGAAGGGCGACATCATTTAAAATTCAAGAGGTTACTTTGCATTGGAACACTCTGCGGTACAATTTTCTAATTACAATTTCATTAAAATTTTTGGTAGCTATAATTTTTACGGCCTCAAACTTTTTCCCTCATTTGCAATACAAGAAGCCATCTTTTGAAACAAAACTTTTTGTTCTTCGCTCAGGGTGATCAGCGTTTCAATTTTAGCGTTTGTTAGTTTAATGGTGGCTACCTTTTTAGTGGCAAGCTTTTTAAGCCATGATGCGGTGTTTGGAGTGTTTTTAAAAACAAAATGAAAAGCGCCTTCGCAATTCATAGAACCCGAGTTTTTGAACGAGGTCCTTGAGCGTTCGCCTTCCCAAATAATCTGCGCGGTTGATTCAGGGTCGAAGCATTTACCGTTATCTTTTATCCAGAGAAAAAAATCAATTTCAGCAGGTGTGGCATCAGCGGAAATAGAAAGAGTAACACCGTTCCCGTTAAAGTTTTTAAAACCGGTGGAAAGCTTTGTAACATTTGTAAAGGGGTCTTTCGATTTTTTCAGTCCACAAGTATCCTGGGCAAATGAGGCCAGGGGGAAAAGGAAGAAGGCGAAAATCAAATTTTTCATAAGTCGTAATTGATGCTTAAAAATAGGTAGGAGGATTCCAAACCAAAACATAAAATTTATTCGGGTTACTAATGCCTCTATTGCCAACGTTTTAATGTTCAAACAATTAACGCAGGAGCTCAAAGCTGTATTTTGCACTGCTCCAAAATTCATCCAATGCAATCATATTGCTTTTAAAAAAGGGGATCAGCTTCGGCCAGTCCTCTTTCTTAAAAACAGAAACTTCTGTCAGCTCTTTATAGATTTTGGAAATTATTTTACCGTCATCACCGGTTACATTCAATTCCCAAATCCAATCATCTCCAGAAGCCATTATAAAAATTTTCTTTAGCTGTACAAACTGTTCGTAATACAGTTGTTGAAGTTCTACATCTTGGTGTGACAGTTCTATGGAAATTCCTGCTTTTTTAGCATCAGCATAAAGGCGGAAGAAAATATTTTTTTCACCTGTTTTATAATTTATCCACGAAATTTTTTCGCCTTCTGCAGAAAATACCGGGGTCATGTATTTTCCAAACACCGTCCAAAATTCCTGCTTTAATTGTGCGGCTTCGTTGCGTGAATACATGATTCAAAATTAGGAAAGCAAGCGCAGTACAACCGATGGAGAGCAAGTTCTAAAACGAAAATTTCCAGGGGGCAATCATTCTACTATCAATTGCGGCTGTGCATCTACTAGTTTGTTAAGGGGTAAAAAAAATAAAAATTACTGTTTTGGTACAACTGGCATGTTTTTGATGAGTATTTAAAAATCATAAAAACCAATTTGTATGAAACAAGTGTTGCAACGATTATTGAGACGCGATGACGGCAGTGAAAAATACCAGGGGATGATTACCATTTATATGATCGTACTATTTCTTACTTTTTGGGGTATAAGCTTTTATGTGCTGCTGAATAGTTTTGCCTGATGTCAAAACCCTGATCTTACGCCTTCATTTCAGGAAAGGCTAATGATCAGGGTATCTTTGCGTATGCTTCTAAAAATAAAATCCCTCGCCAGCCAATATAAAGATGAATTTATCGCCGTACGACAACATTTGCATGCACATCCTGAATTAAGCTACAAAGAATTTCAAACATCTACATACATTCAGCAAAAGCTAACTCATTACAACATTCCGTTTGAAATAAAGGCAACTACCGGCGTAGTTGGTATAATTGAAGGAAAGAATCCTTCATCCAGAATTGTTGCATTGCGCGGCGATATGGATGCATTGCCGATAACGGAAGAAAATACAGTTCCATACAAATCAACAAACGATGGAGTTATGCATGCCTGCGGTCATGATGTTCATACAACCTGCTTGCTTGGGGCAGCTAAAATTTTACAGGAAACAAGGGATCACTGGGAAGGAACTGTGAAACTTATTTTTCAACCAGGAGAAGAGAAAAATCCCGGTGGAGCCAGCCTTTTGATTAAAGAAGGCGTATTAGAAAATCCATCGCCGGGAGCCATTTTTGGATTGCATGTAAATCCGCAGCTGCAAGTTGGTAAGCTAAGCTTCCGGGGTGGTAAAGTAATGGCAAGCGCCGATGAAATTTATATCACTATCAAAAGTAAAGGAGGCCATGCAGCGGCACCACATTTGACAGCCGATACTATTGTAATTGCATCACATTTAATTGTAAGCCTGCAACAGGTTATCAGCCGCAACAGAAATCCTTTTACCCCCTCTGTTCTTTCAATCACTTCATTTCAGGCCGGGCATACCACCAATGTTATTCCATCGGAAGTAAAGTTAATGGGAACCTTTAGAGCTATGGATGAAGAGTGGCGGTTTAAGGCACATGACATTATAAAAAAGCATACAGTGGAATTAGTTCATGCGATGGGTGCCGAAGCGGATATACTTGTTGATGTTGGCTACCCAACTGTTTATAATAACGAGGCGCTAAATGAATACGCAAAAACCATGGCAGAAGAGTTTATGGGAAAGGAAGCGGTTGAAGAAACAGAAGTACGCATGGGTGCTGAGGATTTTGGTTATTACTCGCAGCATATACCCGGTTGTTTTTTCAGGTTAGGAACAGCCAGTGCCAAAAAAGGTACAACCTCCGGTGTGCATACTCCCACTTTTGATATTGATGAAGATGCCATTGAAATTGGTATAGGCATGATGGCCGCATTTGGGGCTATAGCAAATTTTTCTGATTAGTAGGCAACGAACTAAAAAATTGCCTTGTACTACGAGGCACAGAAAGACCATACCCTTTCGTTTACCTACGGTGGCAATGTCCGGCAGTTATCCAAATGATACTATCATCCAAAACATTCGCATCCGGCTTAAACAAGCTGCCTTATACGGGCTTGCCTGGCTCTACTACACCAAGTGTGGAATTAGACCTTTCCTGCAACTAGCAGTGGAGTTTCATAGCTCCAACCTATAATAGTACACCCTTTATCTAGCCACCGGTCTGTGCTTTTTCATTTTCATTATTGATTTTTTCACGCACTATCCACTCTGCTGTATATGCCTTTACTTTGCTGCTTTGGGCGAGGCACCTGGCAATACAGCGCTTATGCTGGCCGCAGGTTTAATAAACGTTGTGCCGACACCCACGGATAAAGAGAAAGCAAAATGCAGAAAGACCTACGTAAACAAGCAGCATTAGAATATCACTCCAAAGGGCGGCCGGGCAAGATAGAAGTAGTGCCTACAAAAGAAGCTAAAACACAACGTGATTTATCACTTGCTTACTCGCCCGGTGTAGCAGAACCCTGCAAAGAAATCGCCGCCAATAAAGAGGACGTTTATAAATACACAGCCAAAGGAAATTTAGTGGCAGTTATTTCCAATGGCACAGCCGTATTGGGCCTTGGAAATATAGGGCCTGAAGCCAGCAAGCCGGTGATGGAAGGTAAAGGCGTACTCTTTAAAATTTTTGCTGACATAGATGTTTTTGATATTGAAGTGGCAGAAACCGATCCTGAAAAATTTGTTCAAATTGTAAAAGCACTGGAGCCAACATTTGGCGGCATTAATTTAGAAGATATTAAAGCGCCGGAATGTTTTGTAATTGAAAAAGCGCTTCGCGAACAATTGTCTATCCCGGTTATGCACGACGACCAGCATGGCACCGCCATCATTAGTTCGGCGGCTATGCTCAATGCTATTCAAATACAAAAAAAGAAGATTGATAAGGTACGCTTTGTAATTAACGGCGCCGGTGCTGCCGCTATGGCGTGCATGAATTTATATGTATCGCTTGGAGCAAAGCCTGAGAATTTTTATGTGTTTGACGTGAAAGGCCCACTTACAAGAGAGCGGGATGATTTGGAAGAGTTTAAAAAGAGATTTGCCAACGCGGCACCTGACCTCACTTTGGATAAAGCAATGAAGGATGCCGACGTTTTCGTAGGCTTGAGCGTAGGCAATGTTGTTACTGCCGATATGGTTCGCAGCATGGCTAAAAACCCTATCGTTTTCGCTATGGCTAACCCCGATCCTGAAATTGGTTGGGAGGAAGCAACCAGTGCAAGAAAAGATGTAATTATGGCTACAGGCCGTAGCGACTATCCTAATCAGGTAAACAATGTGCTTGGCTTTCCTTATATCTTTCGTGGCGCATTAGACGTTCGGGCCACACAAATTAATGAAGCCATGAAAATGGCAGCGGTAATGGCTCTGGCTGAATTAGCACAAACTCCTGTACCTGATATTGTGAACCTTGCGTACAATGCAAAAACTATCAGTTTTGGTCCGGATTATATCATTCCTAAACCACTCGACCCCCGCTTGCTTGCCACAGTTGCACCAGCAGTTGCCAAAGCAGCAATAGAAAGCGGCGTGGCGCAAAAGCCTATTACAGACTGGGATGGATATGTAACGGATTTAAACAAACGTCTTGGTTTAGATAACCAGGTAATGCGTGTGCTGGGTAGCAAAGCACGTCGCGATCCACGACGCATTGTTTTTGCAGAGGCCGACAACGTAAAAATTTTAAAAGCCGCCCAAATCGTTATGGATGAAGGCATCGGCTTTCCTATTTTGCTTGGCGATGAAATAAAGATCAAAGCAATTGCTGTTGCAAACGGGATTGATATTGAAGCCTTGCCAATTTATGATCCGCGCAGCGACGCTATGGAAGAAAAAAGAATGCATTATGGCGAACTGTTTTTTAAAAAACGACAGCGACGGGGTTTTAACTTCTACGAGTCGAAAAAGATAATGAAAGACCGTAACTATTTTGGTTGCATGATGGTGGAAACCGGCGATGCCGATGCGATGATCTCCGGGTTGTCGAAAAATTATCCTGATACAATCAGACCTGCGCTTCAATGTATTGGTGTAGAAGAAGGCATTGATAAAATTGCCGGCATGTATCTGATGTTAACCAAGAGAGGACCGCTTTTCTTGGCTGATACGACGGTCAATTTTCATCCCACTGCAGAAGAACTCGCAGAGATCACATTGCTTGTGGCTAAAGAAGTACGCAACTTCAACATTATACCCCGCATTGCCATGCTTAGTTATTCCAATTTTGGCAGCAGCAATTCGGCGGAGGCAAAAATGGTAGCTAAAGCAAGAGACATTGTAAAAAGAGAAATGCCTAACCTTATTGTTGATGGAGAGATGCAGGCAAGCGTTGCCTTTAACAATGAGATACTAAAAGAGAATTATCCTTTTAGTGAATTGGTTGATAAAGACGTAAACACCTTAATTTTTCCTAACCTTGCTTCTGGCAATATCGCATACAACCTGTTAAAGGAGGTAGGTAATGCTGAGGCTATTGGCCCGATTTTATTAGGCCTGAAGAAACCGGTTCACATATTACAGTTAGGTAGCACTGTGCGAACTATTACCCACATGGCAGTAATTGCAGTAGTGGATGCACAGCTAAAGAGCCAGGCAGCAATTAGTGGTGATGATGAAAGGTCAAGATGGTGGAAAAAAAGAAGAGCAAGAAAGGCAGATGAAGACACACACAGATGAATAAGGCACTTCGATTGCCTGCGGCGAATCAGGATACCAAGTGAATAAAGGAATTATCTAGAAAGCAAACGATCAACCCGCAATAAAACGGATTAAGTATCAAAAATTCAGCAAGGCGATAAACAAATAAATATGAAGTATCTGGGCGAATTAGGAAAGTTTTTAATGATGATCCGGGGCATGTTTTCCAGGCCTGAAAATTTGCGTATGTATTGGAAGGAATTTATGCACCAGTGTTCCGAAATTGGCATCGGTTCCTTCAGCATTGTGTCAATTATTTCCATTTTCATGGGTGCGGTATCTACAGCGCAAACAGCCTACCAGCTTACCAGTCCGTTAGTGCCTAAATACACTATTGCACAAGTGGTTCGGGATACTGTGATACTGGAGTTCGCCCCTACCCTTGTTTGTATTGTATTAGCCGGTGTTATAGGCAGTAAAATTGCCGGTGAGTTAGGTAACATGCGGGTTTCGGAACAGATAGATGCTTTGGAAATTATGGGCATCAATACAAAAGCATACCTGATAGCGCCAAAGATTTTAGCGGCACTGGTGGTGATACCGATGCTGGTGGTAGTAGCTGCGTTCCTGGGGATATGGGGCGGCCGGTTAGCAGGTACAGCTACGGGCATTCTGTCTTCTGAGGAATTTGATAAAGGCTTGCTTACCAACTTCGATCCATATAATGTCTTTTTCTGTATGGCGAAAGCCTATACGTTTGCATTTATCATCTCCAGCATCCCATCTTATTTTGGGTATTATGTTAAGGGTGGCGCTCTGGAGATTGGACGGGCCAGTACCCGTTCAGTTGTTGTAAGCTGCATTGCAATTTTATTTGCTGATTATTTCTTAGCCGCTATTTTATTATAATTATGATTGAAGTAAAAGATGTACGAAAAAGTTTTGATGGCAAAACTATTCTGAACAGCGTAAACATAGAATTGACACCTGGTCAGTGTAACTTAATTATTGGCTCCAGCGGTAGTGGTAAAACCGTTTTAATGAAATGCCTTGTAGGCTTGTTTCAGCCGGATAGCGGGCATATTTTGTATGGGGGTGAAGACTTCACTGCAATGAACACTGATGCACGAAAAGAGGTACGTAAACAAATTGGAATGCTCTTCCAGGGCTCTGCCTTATTCAGCAGTATGACAGTGGAAGAGAACGTAGTATTTCCGTTAGATATGTTTACAAAAGATAGCTCAAAAAGAAAACTGGAAAGGGTGAACGAGGTATTAGCAAGGGTAAATCTTGTAGGCGCCAATAAGAAATTCCCCGCCGAACTAAGCGGCGGTATGATGAAGCGGGTAGGTATTGCGCGGGCCATTGTATTGAACCCTAAATATTTATTTGTTGATGAACCGAACTCAGGCCTTGATCCGCAAACCTCTGGCTTGATTGACCAGCTAATTAAGGAAATTACTGTCGAATACAACATTACAACCATTGTAAATACCCACGACATGAACAGCGTGATGGAAATTGGCGACCATATTATTTACATGTATAAAGGCGAGAAAGAGTGGGAAGGCAACAACAAGGAAATCATTTTCAGCAAAAATAAATTATTGAACGAGTTCATCTTTGCTTCTGAGTTTTTACGGGATGCCAAGGACATGCGAATGTTGGAAGAAACCGGTAAGATTTCGAACGACCGCAATATGACTGAATTGACACATGATGATGCACCAATGCTGGTTCCACCACCTGACGACGAAATGGAACAGCAAGCCAAGTAATTATTTATTATTGAGCAAATGCGAATGAGCCTCTTAGTGGTGCGGAGAATGAGCAGGCAAAGAGGCAGTCAAAGATGTCAGCAAAATTTCGGGTAGCAATTATGAGACTCCCAGTTTCAGTTATCTGTCTTTTTTTTATTTCTTTCAGTAGTTGTAGTAAACAATCAACACAATCCCTTTCTGATTCTACAAATGACCAGGTAATTGCATTCCAACCGTTAGATGAATTCAGTGTACAGGATGTCAATTCAATGACGCAGGCGATTTCAGCATTTTACAATAAACGGGTTATTGTTCTTACTCCTATTGCTATCCCACTTAGATTTCTTGATCCACGAATTAAAAAGTATAACGCCGATTCAATTCTTACACTACTGTCGAAATTTCAAAAAGACAGTATAGTTGAGATCATAGGATTTACTAATCACCCAATTTTTACAATAAGGAAGACAAAGTCGCAATCTTATTATGATGAGAAAATATTTGGTATAGGCTATCAACCCGGAAATGTCTCCCTGGTTTCGGATGACAGACTCAAAACTTTTAATAGAGATATTTTCAAAAACAGGATCAAAAATGTAATTATTCATGAAGTTGGCCATAACCTCGGCCTCGGCCATTGTCCCGATGTTCAATGTATAATGTCAACCGAATATGGATACTTTGAAAAGCTGGACGTAAGCGAAAATAAGTATTGCAAAAAATGTGGTGAGAAGTTACACAGGTAAATAAATTTTCGTAGCTGCGCAATGTAGATCTCAGCGTAAATAAAAAGATATAAGAAGCAGTACCGGATAGAATGAAAGTTTAATGCCATCCGCTGGTAGTTATGAATTAACCTTTTACTATTTAAAAACAAAGAACATAAGCCTGCACATCAACCCAGGTTATTTAGCCTTCTTAATTTCCACTGTATATTCTAAGTGCGAACAACATGTTGAGTAAGCAAACTCAACTCAAAAGGTAAATTTGCGCAATGGTTTATAACATCTGAAAGCAGGAAACTTAAAGGTTGTAAGTTGTCTGTCGAAACCTTTTTTTTACTAATTATTTACCAATCCCCGTTCCTTCATCTTCCCTATCTTCGCCGGCTCTAAAGTTCTTAAACGATGATCAGCAGAAGGAATATCAGGGTTAAAGTGATGCAGTCTATTTATACGTTGTCAACCCTTGAGCACGGGGCAAAACCAGGCGAACCTGTAAAGCTTTTACAAAAGCATTTTGAGCAGAGTAAAGAGCTGCTTATCTACCTTACTTATTTTTTAGCACAGGTTGTTTCCTATTCCGAAAAAGATTCTTTCCAGCGCCGTGGCAAGCATTTGCCTTCACAAGCTGATATGAATGTGAATACCAAAATTTCAGGCAACGAAATCATCTGGAAAATCCGTGAAGAAGAAAGCTATCAAACCGAAGCAGGCAAAGCCAAGCCTGAACAGCGGATTGATAAAGACCTGGTTCGAAAAATTTATTTGCAGCTGGCCGAAACACCGGAATATAAAACCTACATCAACAGCGCTGAGCGGAACAATAGAAGCGAGAGGGATATTCTCGAGTTCATCTTTGATAACCTGATGTTACAGAATGAACTTTTCACCTCACATGTTGAAGAAAATTTTATGAACTGGGATGATGATGGCGACATGGTTATACAAATAATAGTCGGATTATTGGAAAAGCCCGGATCGGTAAGCTTCAGGGAAATGCTAACACCCGATAAATGGGATTTCGCTAAAAGCTTACTGACAACTGTTTTAGAAAAAGAAGAGCACCTGCAAAGTCTAATTGTACCTAAGTTAAAAAACTGGGATCCCGAGAGAATAGCCGCACTTGATATGATTATTATGAAAATGGGTGTAGCAGAATTCTTATACTTCGAAACCATTCCGCCTAAGGTCACTATCAACGAATATATTGACATAGGTAAAGAATACAGCACCGGGCAAAGCGGCCAGTTTATAAACGGCATTCTTGATAATATTCACAAAGAATTAGTGAGCACTGACAAGTTGCAAAAACGCGACTTTAAAAAAGCGTAAGCTTTTCCTATACATTTGCATCGGCTAAATTTTCATTTATGAAGTCTATTTTTTTATTCGCTATGAGTGCATCACTGATAGCCTGTAACGTTACCGACAAAAAACAAAATACGGCAGTTGGCACAACGGCAGGTACTTCTGCAGACAATAAAATGACCGAAGATTCTGCCAGCTTTACCACGCTACAATGGTTAGATTCTGTGCAGCAAAACTTAGGCTCAATTAACAAAGGAGCTGTAGTGGAAATTTCATGGAAGTTCAAAAACACAGGCGACAAACCTCTGATCATACAAGATGTGAGGCCGGGCTGCGGTTGTACGGTTGCAGAAAAGCCCACCGAGCCTATTGCACCTGGAGCTGAAGGTGTTATCAGGGCGAAGTACGATAGTGAAAATGGTTCAGGCACTATTCATAAAGAAATGACAGTACTGGCTAATAATAAAAATCGTAATAACGGTTTCGATAATAAATTGTCGTTTTCAGCCGACGTAAAAGAATAATCACTTAAACCTTAATATTTAGATATGTTTTTATTACAAGCACAGCCATCAGGGCCATTTGGCGGATCAGGAAGTTTGATTTTTATGGGCGCCATCATGCTGGTTTTCTGGCTGTTTTTTATTCGTCCTCAAGCCAAAAAAGCAAAACAGCAAAAAGTATTTATAGAAGATCTGAAGAAGGGCGACAAGGTAGTAACCATCGCAGGCATTCATGGTACCATCAATAAAATAAACGAGGATGGAACAATGAGTTTAGAAATCAACCCAGGCAGCTATATAAAGATGGAAAGAAGCTCTATTTCTATGGAGATGACAGTACAGGTTAATAAACCACTTACCGGAACTATAACCACAGAAAAGAAATAAGCTAAGAGAAATAAAAAGAGAAAAGGAGGAAAAGAGGAGCGTTTTATGGCTCTGTCTTTTCCTCCTTTTTTAATGTATTTTACAGAAGACAAATAAAGCGTCTTTTATTTTGTTGAGCAGCGATAAGAATCTTGAAGAGTGCGACGCAAGAGAAGCCAAATAGTAGCACTTTTGCCGGGTACAAAATCAGAAAGAAGCCCTCTTCAACTTATCTCTTATCTTATTTAAATACTTTCTTCAGCAGGTCTGTTGTTCTGGCAAATGGATCTTTACGAATCTTTTGCTCTTCTAACCCCACCTGTAAAAAAATACCGGTCATTGCTTTATCTGTAACGTAAGCGGTGAGATCGGTATTTACCTGCTCCTTGCTAAAGGTGTTGTAAGTGCTAAATAATGTTTTCCAATACTTGGTGGCATTTACTTTTTGCAGCGATGATTCAATAACAGGACGGAAAGCTTCTGTTAACTGAAGCAATGTTTTTTCCTTTAAAAAGTTTGTAGCAGCAAAATCGCCGCCTTTTAAAATACCTAATCCATCCTGAATGGTGATGCCTTTGATAGCAGTAATAAAGATGGGCGCGGCGCTTTTAGCAGCATCTTCGGCGGCACGGTTCATTGATAGAATGGCATTATCAACCTGTTTTCCAAAGCCCATACCGCGTAGCTTTTGCTCTACCTTCTGCGCTTCTGCAGGCATTAAAATTTTAAGGGCGGCATCTTTAAAAAAACCGTCAACTGCTGAAAGTTTGTTAGCTCCATTATTAGTGCCCACGGTTAACGCTTCTTTTAAGCCATTAATTATGTCTGTACTGGATAAACCGGCCCCGGATTTTTGCGGAATGATTTTGCCAAGAGAAGAATCTTTAGCTACCTTTTTAAGAAGTCCTTTGAAGCCTTGTGCATGAAGCATAGAAACAGTGGCAACGAATAATAACAACAGGAAGGTTTTTTTCATAGAATTTGTTTGAATGAAAGTAATAGAACCAAATTTAAAGCGCCGTTAAATTAGTTTTGCCGCATGGCCATTGATATATCTATTTGGGAACGGGAAACTTTTTTTGCTCCGCAGGATGTAATTATTATTGGAAGCGGTTTAGTTGGATTATGGTCAGCCTTTTATTTGAAAAAAGCGCATCCAAAATTAAAGATCACTATAATTGACAGGGGCCTTATTCCAACAGGCGCAAGCACACGCAATGCTGGCTTTGCCTGCTTTGGCAGTTTAAGCGAACTGGTAAGAGATGCGCAACTAATGGGTACTGATAAAATGCTTCAGTTGGTAGAGATGCGTCATAAAGGACTGGAGCGGATTCAAAAATATTTTAGTGATAAAATAATAGACTTTGAGCTATGCGGTGGCTATGAATTATATGAAGAAAATAAAATTTCAACAAGAACACTAGAGGAGAACATAGCCTACCTCAATTCACTTTTGAAGCCAATTACCGATACAAAGAAAACTTTTCGTCTGGCCGATGAAATGATTGCCCAGGCAGGTTTTGGTACCACAAAGCATATCGTAAAAAATAATTTAGAAGGCTACCTGCATTCAGGAAAATTGGTTCAGGCTCTATTGCATAAAGTTCAGGGCATGGGTGTAAATGTTTTGAACGGAATTGAAATTTCATCCATTGAATACAACGATAAAAACATTGAAATAAAAATGGCTCAATTCTTCAACCTATCAACTACTAAACTGCTCCTTTGCACCAATGCGTTCACCAAAAATCTTATTCCTGAATTGGATATTATACCGGCCCGCGGACAAGTGCTCCTTACCTCTCCCATTGCAAACCTGCCGTTCAAGGGAACGTTTCATTCCGATGAAGGCTATTATTATTTTCGAAATTTAGGCAACAGGGTTTTATTAGGCGGGGCAAGAAATAAGGCCTTTGCCGATGAAGCCACAACTGATATGCAGACGTCCGACTTTATACAACAAGAATTAGAAGCTTACTTGGCCAATGTTATCCTGCCAGGTTTTAAAAATGAATACACCATCGAACACAGGTGGGCTGGTATTATGGCGTTTGGCGCCGAAAAAACACCGATAGTAAAACAACTTTCTACAAATGTTTTTTGTGCTGTGCGAATGAGCGGAATGGGTGTGGCATTGGCACCGGTAGTTGCCCAACAGGTTGCAGGATTAATGTATTAAAGCTTAATGAACTTTTCGGCAAAGCCTTCACCTTTAAGAAAATATAAACCTGGCTTTAAGGTAGAAACGGTTACTTTCTGATTGCTGCTACTTACCTGTATTGTTTGAACAAGGGTTCCATTTGCGTTGAAGATGGAAACTACTTTCCCTTTTGCCACATCGCTTAAAACAATATTTATTTCAGTAGAAGCCGGGTTAGGATAGATACGTACTGTTGTTATAGTTTCAGTAATTGGCGCCTCTTGCAGCCATGGTTCATTTAAACCTTTGCTTTGTAATAATGATGCCCTTGGGCCGCCATCGGCAAATACGGAACGCATCCGTCTTTTTTGCCCTTCTGTAAACAAGTTCATGCAGGCATCGGCAGTGTAGTCCATAAAATTCATGTACATATCTCCTACAGAACCGTTAGCGCAGGTAGAGCGAAACGTTGTTGGGCAGCCTTGTGTGTAACCAGCCTGCTGCGGCGTATCTGATACCCCATCATCGCCGCATTGTGCATCGCCCCAAATATGCTTTAAGCCAAGCCAGTGGCCTATCTCATGCGTTGCGGTTCTGCCCCCACTAAAGTTTCCGCCACCAGACATCGTTCCAAAAGCGGCGCTGCTTATTACTACGCCATCTTTTGCTTCATCACTTCCAGGGGTACTTGAAAAGCCGGCACCAGCCACTAAATTCCCCACCCATATATTCAGATAACTTTTGCTGTCCCAGGCATCGTTGCCACCTTGCGAAGAAAGTTTTATACGATCATTTGAGATGAAGTTTGCAATGGAAGTTTGCCTGCGAACGATGCCCGTAGTCGCACGGCCTTTTGGATCCGCTGTAGCCAGGTAAAATTCTATTTCTATGTCAGCAGCAATCGCCTGGAAACGCTCTGGAGTATTGACTGCATCTGCATTTTTTCTTCTGAAATCTTTGTTTAGTGCTGCTATCTGGCTAATGATCTGCGCATCTGAAACCGCCTGCGAGGCATCTTTATAAAGCACATGCACCACCACCGGTATCTTAATTAAGGAAGTACTGCCGGAAGTTCTGCTTTGAATGGAAGTTGCTTGTTGTATAAAAGATTCAGCCTCGCCAAGCTTTTTTGCTGAAGTTGTGCCGGAAGTTTTCTGCACTGCTGAATAATCGGCAGTAGTGCATCGCTCTTGTGCAAAAGCGGTCATGCCTATATGTATAGATAGAAAAAGAAAGATTGCCCTCATAGTTCCCGGTTTGTAGGGTAACCATAGGTGTACGGAAATTTATTATGGCTTTAAGCTGATACTGGAAACGTACTTACGGAACGGGGATTTTGAGTGGAATTAGGTAGGATACGTGGAGAGGATTCAAACATAATATTCTTTTTGTAAAAATTCAAACGATTATTCAATATTGGTTAACAATGGGTAAAAACCGCAATCCTTATTTTTGATGATATGAAGAAAGCTATACTGCCTGTTTTATTGTTTATTTCAATTGTCAGTTGCACTAACAATGATAACAATCCTGGTGATACATTGGATAATACGCCGAAAACACCGGTAATAAGTTATTCAGTGGTAAATACACTTCCGCACGATACTTCCTTTTTCTTAGAAGGTCTGGAATTTTATAAAGGGAAATTAGTGGAAAGCACAGGTTTGGAAGGCAAGTCGAAACTGGTAGAATATGATCCGGCAACCGGGAAAATCAGCAAGCAGGTTAAATTAGATTCTATCTATTTTGGCGAAGGCATTACTATATTCAGAGATACTGTATATCAAATGACGTATAAAGAAGGTGTAGTGCATGTATACGATGCAAAGGATTTTAAAAAAATCAAACAACTGCCTTATAAAAATGGTGAAGGCTGGGGCTTAACGCATGACAGCACCTATTTAATTGGAACCAACGGCGGTAACAGTTTACATTACTATGAACCCGGCACTTTTAAATTAGTAAGGAGTGTAGGCATTACAGAAAATGGTGTTCCCGCAATTAACTTAAATGAACTGGAATACATCAATGGCTTTGTTTATGCAAACCAATGGCAGTATAATGCCATTTTAAAGATTGATCCCACAAAAGGTGAAGTAGTTGCAAAAATGGATTTAACCAGCGTTTATCAACAGGAAAAAGCGCAAAACCCAAGTGCCGATTCTTTAAATGGAATCGCTTATAATCCTGATACAAAAAAGTTTTATATCACAGGTAAAAACTGGTCGAAGATCTATGAACTGCGATTTGATCTTTAAGCCTTTTGGATTATATAAATGATAGAACTGCATTTGTCTTTATTTAATAAAGCGGAAAGGCTTGAAGACAGGCCGTTAAAGCCGGCACTTATCCAGGATGTTTTTCCACTCTGGTATTTACTGCTTAATAAGCTGATGTAAAATGAATCGAACCACATAGGCTTTTTCGCAATGATCTTTAAGCTATGTTGCTCCACTAATTTTTGAATAGACTTTGGGTTAAAGTGATACAAGTGACGTGGTACGTCGTAAGCCGCCCAGTACGTTTTATAAACAGATGCATCTCCGGAACCATAGTTGGGTACGGCGATAAAAATCTTTCCTTCTGCAGTTAATAAATTTTTTAACTGCTCTATGTAATCGTGCAATTGATGAACATGTTCCAATACATGCCATAAGGTTATTGCATCGTAAGTATTGGAATTTAAGTTGTGCAATACAGCAGGTTGATCCAAATGCAATCCGAATAAATTCAAGGCATTCTTTCGGGCAACTGCATCTGGTTCAATACCCTGAATCTCCCACCCCTCCCTTTTCATTGCAGATAGGAAAGCGCCAATGCCCGCCCCAATGTCTAAAACTTTACCTTGCTTTTTTGTATAGCTGATAATAAGTTTTGCCTTTTGTACCAAGGTGTATCCTCTTACTTTTTGATAGAGCTTATTCAGTAAACCTTTATCTGTATTTGAATGTGAAATGTAAGCCTGTGAAGCGTAATAAGGCCCGATTGAAGCTTGATCCGGCACGTTTTGCGTAAAGCGTAAAGTGCATTGGGCACATTGCCAGATAACAAAATCTTCGCCACTAACTGAATGGTCTTTAACCGTCAATAGCGGATTAATTTCCGTGCTGTTGCAAACCGGGCAATTCGTATAATGAACAAGGGACATGAAATGAGCAATGAGTGTTGAATAATGAGAACAAAACTATGAGAAGCTGTTTCTGAAGAAAGAATGGTTACCTACAACCTTTTGCTTTGAGCCTGCAGCATTCACGTTAAATCTTCCTGTATAGAGAAAGTAAGCAATGACCAGCACAGATAACAAAAGGAGTATCCACCCTGCAAGTACATACCAGTTTTTCTTTTTCACTACAAGTTCGGGAATCATTCTTCGCTCTGTCATTTGAACAGAGGTCCTATGTTTGTCTCCGACTAGTATCTGGTGTTCTGCATCGGGTCTTGTTACTTTTTCAGCGGTTACCGGCTGTATCGAGGCTACAGTTATAGGAAGCCTTTGTGTGCTTCGCGTAAGCGTACCTAACCCACTCCATTCAAACCCTGGCCCATTAATTTTTTCGTGTAGCGCAGAACCAAAAAAATTCAAGTCACGTTGCAAATCCTCTCTTTTTCTGTCAAGTAAAGCCTCCAGGAAATTTAACTGATGTTCGGGCACTTCTTGGGCTCCTTTCAATTCAATAAAATAAGAAGGAGGCGCAATGCTTTTGCCAACAATATCTACCTGGGCCGGATGTTGAATAAGCTGAAGAGTACCCACATGCGGGATACTCACCGTTCTATACTGAAATAAATACTTTGTAAGTAGGTGGAGCATTACTTGTTTTGAGCGAACGAAAATACAACACCGCCGAGAAAGTTGAAACCATAAACAGGATATTGGTTCCAGCGCTGGTATTCATTACTTAAAATATTATTGAATTGTGCCCAAAGCTTGATATTATCTACAATTTTAAATTCCAACCCGGCACTCAAGTCTACAGCACCACCTAGGTTATTGCTCTTGCCTCCTTTTTGCTGATACCAGGGCCCTCTGAAAGCATAAAATTCACTATTTACGTAAAGGTCTTTCAACACCTGCAAGCGCAATGTTGTTTTAGATTCCAGCGGCAATAAACCCCATGCTTTATCAGCCACTTTTGGGTTGTATTGATTGATCTGCAGGTTGGAGATCAATGAAAATGTTTCCCCTATTGTATATCCTAATTCTCCCCCGATGTTTACCACTTTTAAAGAAGGCTCATTTATAACCCTGAACGATTTGCCTCCAGCCGTTGTATCGTTAGTAAATAACGGCTGGTTGTTGATGGTGTTAAAAGCGAGTTTAGCACTATAGCTAAAATGCTCGCCGGCAGAACCTTTTATACCCGCATACCGTTCTTCAACCCTTGAATTAAAAACAGTTAATGGCGCCCAGATCCAAGGGTTGATCCTTGCCTGGTACTGAAAGCCGGAATTGCGCAAGTAGCCTACCCATCCTGCCTGGAAAGAAAACTTCTTATCAGATGAACTTACATCTGCCATTACATTAGGAAATAGCTTGAACTCACTGTTGTCCCACGATGGCCTAAGACCTGCCTGGATACTAATGTTAGCTGTTTTATAAAGAAGGGATGGCGAGATTGATAAAAAGTTGTTTTTTACTTTTGTTTTATTTTGAGGCTTGTACTGGCTCAAGTTGGCAGTAAAAGCCAGATCTACCGCAAACTCTTTTGTTACTGATTTCTGTAGAGGAACGTTGATGTACGTGTTGCTTTCCGAATTGCTTAGCTGGTCATTGAACGCATCCACTTTAAACTCCGGTGCATAAGAGATACCCAATGCTGTACGATTAACATTACGAAAAGCAATTCGTCCGCGCCAGGTTTGCAGTTTCACATCTAAAGAATCCTCGGGGAAGGTTAATGTACGCGGCTGAAAACCATACTTATTATATTTCTCCTGCAAACCGCCAAGCCGTGCATTCCATTCTATATTGCCAGCTTTAAAAAAAGCATTTAGTTCAGCATTTGTATTGCTGTAATCCTGGTACTTTATTTTTCCTTTTGATGACACATGCTTTCCATAAAAATTGATGCCTGCCGCTTTTTTGTCGCCCACGGACAAGCCCAATTGAACGAACGGCGTACTTAAATTTCCGAAGCCTGCTTTCACATAGCTTTCATTGGTCCAGTTACCGCCGGTATCAACAGATAATGCTAAGGGCCGTAAAGTTCCCGGCTGAAATCCAAATGCTAAATTCTGATTAGGAATGTTGTACTGCAACCGTGGCCTTGTTGTATCAGTGATTGCAGGCGACGCATTAAAGTTAATTTTCGCCGCTTCTTTCAACACGGGTTTAAAGCTTGAAGTGATCTTTACTTTCTTACCCGTTGTATCCTGCGCATATACGACTGCACCTATTAATAATAAACCTGTTAAGATGGAAAACTTCATAATACTAATATGCTAATGTGATGATGTGATGATGTGCTGATTTGCTAATTGGACTGATTAAAATATAATGGCTCTATCGCCCACGTTAGACGTTTCACTTATAATCCCACCTTGCTGCCCTTGGCTTCTTCCTCATTAACCTTTGCCAGCTTAGCTTGTGCTTCCGCTTTTAATTCTGCATTTAAGCTGTTCTGCACGATGCTTTGAAAAGTAGCTTTTGCATTAAAATAATCTTTTTGCCTCAAGTAGATATCACCCAGTAAAATGTAGGATTTGGTGACCCAGTAATCGTACGAACCACTTTTATTCACCACTTCAAAAGCCGCTTTTTCTGCATCGCTAAAGCGGTCTGTCATAAACCATGTATTGGCTACCTCATAACGGGCTTCTGCGCCAAGCGCCGCTTTATTTACAGCAACAACAGCTTTAAAAGCGTTTAACGCCACATCGTATTGTCCACCTATTTGCGCTGATTTACCAATAGCCATATTAGCCAAAGATTTATCATCGGATGAAGCACCTTTTTCGTCAATCAGGTTCTTTGCATTATCCACCGCTTCGCTCCATTTCTTTTGCAGGTATTGACTACGTAGCAATCCACGCATAGCTTCCAGCCTGTTTTCCTGCGAAGACGTAATCTGTTTTAATTGCGCATAATATCTTTCGGCTTCGGGATAATTTTTTAGTTCAAAAAAAGTGAGCCTTGCTGCTTGTAGAATAGATGTTTCGGCATACGTATTAGGCGCCCTTTTAGCTACTTCCGCATAGTTGCTGATAGCATTGTTGTAATCTTTACGACTGTTGTAAATCTCACCGCGATAGAAATAAGCATTCGTTATTTTACTGCCATTTCCAAAACGTTGGATATAGTTTGTCATCGCATCAAGCGCCGCATTCATGTTATTGTTTTCGTACTGAATTTGTGCTGCTGCAAATGTCAAGGAATCTTCTGCGCCAACAGAGATGGGCCGACCAACCTGTCGGGCTACATCGGCAAACTCTCCCGGCTTTCCACCTTCTATATAAATCGTTTTTAAATTATCCAGCGCATCATCTGCCTCTGGCGAATTAGGGTAGTTCGTAAGCAACTGCCGGTATTGCGCAATTGCTTTTTCATTGTCATTCGCATTGTAATAAGCGATACCCGATTTTAAATAAGCCTGTGGCTTTAAACTTGTATTACCGCCGCTTGCATTAATGATATTATTTAAAAAAGGAATGGCTTCGCGAAAACGCTCCTGTGCTAAGTATGTATTCGCTATTTCCATGTTGGCATCAGCAACTAAGGTTGATTGCGGAAACTTGCGAACCAGGTTATTCATCAGCGTTATCTTTTCGGCATTATTACTTATACCTGCAATCATTGCTTTTTGAAACGTCGCATAATCTTCCGATGGCCAGGAGTAGTTTATCACTTTATCGTACATGCTTCTTGCCTGTGTATAATTGCGGTTCATGTACGCAACATCGGCAGTGCGTATGTAGGCGTCCTGTGTGATAGGCTCCGAATTTAAAGCAGCTCCTCGTGATAAGGGTTCAAAAAAAGTATTGGCTACAGAATAATTTTCTTTACGATAGTATGTGTAACCTAAATTATATTTTACGGTGCGTTCATTGGCTTCGCCAGAAGTAGGCGCCCCTGCAGATAGATAAGCATTATAGTAACGTATAGCATCATCGATACGATTGCTGCGATAAGCCAACTCTCCTTTCCAGAAATTAATAAGTGGCAACACCGATGTATTATTAGGATCCTTCAAAGCCTTATCCAGCAAAGCTTCTGCTTCCTGCAGGCGGCCATCATTTATCAACTCGGTTGCACGGCCATATTGGATTCTTGGCAAAAAACGTTTCACTGTTTGTGTAGGGTTTCTTATACCTTCTAACAACGTTATCGCGTCGCGGTAATTATTTGTATTGGTTAAAGCACCTACTAACAATTCGGTAGCTTCTTCGCCATATTTCGAATCGGGATAATCATTTAAGAAAGTACGCAGGCTTTTTAAGGCTTCGTCCTGGTAGCCTAATTCATACGATAGCTTAGCATAATTAAAGCGGGATACTTCTCTTTGATCGGCATTGCTATTGTTAGAGGAAGAAAATTGAAACGCATTACGTGCATTTGTTTTCTGACCAGTTTTTAAATAAGCATCACCTAAAAGATACATAGCGTGAAGACTTAGGGTATCTTCTTTTCCGCTCAATTGTTTAAAACCATCAATGGCCTTTGCGTAATTGTTGGCCTGGTAATACGAATACGATAGCTCATACAAATCCTCACGACGAACTTTTTTCGATTTACTTACGTAAGCTTCCAGGTAAGGTAATGCCTTTGCATATTGCTTTTTTTCAAAATAGGCATGCCCTAATAGTTGTCTCAATTCTAAATCATAGAATTGAGCTTTCCCTTCTTTAAGCTTATTTTCTGCATAGGTAATAGCTTCGTCTTTTTTACCCTGGGCATAATTAATTTGTGTGATGTAAAAAGGAACGATAGCAGCGTATTGCTCCTCATTTTCTACAATGCGGAAGGAGGCTAAGGCATCAGAATACTGCCTGTCGCGATATGCGATAAAACCATAGTAGTAATTCGCATCAATATAGTTAGGGTCCGTTTTTATTTGACGGATAGCATTCAGCAGCGGCTTGGCTTGTACAAACTGTTGTGATGTAAAATAGGAGTAGCCCTGGTGAAACTTCATGTCGGCAACTTCGCGGTTATTAAGGTTGGCGATGTTGGCGCCTTCATACAAAGGAATAGCGTCGGAAAAGCGCTGTTGCCGGAAAAAATATTCAGCCAAATGAAACCGCATCATCTGTGCACGTGCATTGTTTTTGGTTACATCTGCATACACTTCCGCATCCAGTTCTGCATTGTTTTCGTTTTGCTTTAGCGCACTTACAATAGCATAATATTCTATCTCCTGTGCAACTACAGCCCTATTAATTTTATCCGACTCAGTAAGTGACTGACGCAGTTCTTTTAAAATTGGGTACGCCAGGTTATACTGCTCTTTTTGAAAATATTCTTTGGCTTCGTTAAACCTGTCTTGTGTAGGTTGATTATAAAATGTTTGCTGCGAAAAGGAAAAGAAGGTTGTAAAGCAGCAAAAAATTGGTAAGAAAATTTTCTTCATTGTTTTAAATTCATTAACCGTAGATAGGTAACGCTGTAAAGATTCTAATTATTTTAAGGCCGGCCAAACTTCATTCCAGCCTTATATGGATGGGGCCGATTTAACAAAATTGTGGCGAGGTGAAAATGAAATTCTTTCCTTATTCTTGCAGCCAATTTCAATATCTACTATGAGAAGGCTTTTCAGCACCAGTACCTCCGATAGCGCATTTTCTTTTGCTACCTTGACCCTGCGCTTAGGCCTTGGTTTTTTAATGTTATTAAACCATGGTTATAATAAACTAATTCATTTTTCTTCTTACGCAGGAAAATTTGCGGACCCCTATCACATCGGCAGAACGCCTTCGCTGGCACTCACCATATTCGCTGAAGTTTTTTGTTCTGTTTTTATTATCCTTGGTTTGTTTACCCGCCTTGCAGCTATCCCTTTGATTATTGCAATGACTACGGCGTTCGTATTTGCACACAATGCTAACTACCGCGGTGGGCCTGGAGGCGGTGAAATGGCATTACTGTTTTTGATGGGCTATATCGTGTTGTTGTTTACAGGTCCGGGCAAAGTAAGTCTTGACAGGTTTATTGGAAAATAATTCTATGAGTATTGAGTTAGTAACCATTCATTACCCCGCATTTATACACGGTGCCAATCGCTCCGCCACTTTTTAATGGCCAATTTAATTTCTTTGTTGCTCAAACTTTCCGTGGCGGCACGTTGAGCAAGTGAAGGCAATTCTTCGTCTGAGGCAAAGCGTAACGCAATAATCTGGCTCAGTGTGATCTTAGCATCCATTGCTTTACCTGTAAGCATAAAATGGCGCAGGTTTTCTTCCGCCCTTATTGCCCTGTCCTGTGCCTTTAATGCAAAGCCGCGGCTGCGAAAGAGCATAGTGAGTAATATCCACCCGATAAGCAATAGAATGATCCCGAAACTTTTGTCTTCCTCATTGAAAATTTTGCTGATTGCGATACCTATCAATACAAGTATAGGAACACCTGTAAATAAATAGTATCCATAAACTATTTGCGTGTGATTTTTATAATTCTGTTGTTTCATAATGAACTTTCTTTTTGTTCTTAGACTTTTTATTTGGTCAAACTGTTTGCAATAATAAACACGTCTTTGTCATCCCGACGAAGGAGGGATCTAATGGAGATTCTTTAGGCGATGTGGCGAAAATTTTTACTTTTTGCATTAGTCGTTTACAAAGCAGTTCAAAGATCCCTCCTTCGTCGGGATGACAAGTCAGAAATAGCATTATAGCAGTGATGCTGATAGTCGGGCGGAGAGGCCAAAGTGCTTCACTAACAATCGTATATTAAGTTAAACCTCCCTCTCAACTATCCAATTTTACTTCAACACATCAAGCACCTTGTACATCTTTTGCACTAATGAAGATGAAGCGCCATTATAATTATTTACAATAAAAGAAACAATGTAACTCACTCCGTCTTTGGCGGTGTGATAGCCGCAAAAACTTTTGACTCCACTGATGGTGCCGCTTTTTAATTTCATCCCATTAAATTCGGGGAATCCGTTTAAATAACTTTCAAACCACGGCTGCTTTTTGGCGTATCGCAAAATACTTACCAGGGCATGTGTAGTTACCCTATTCAGCGGCGATAACCCAGAGCCGTCTTCAATATTTAATTCAGTACCATCAATGCCAATATTTTTAATTTTCCAAAAATTGCGCATGATATTGACACCATTTTCTGTTGTAGCAGTTTTACCACCCTTCCATGCAATAGTTTTGGCCAAAGCCTCACCATATAAATTAATGCTGCGTTTTAAAAACCAGTAACTGATGCTATCCAGTGGCGGTGATATTTCTGTGTGAAATACAAGTGTGCTGTCAGGCGTTTTAATTTTTGAAAATTTATCAACGGTAACATGTGCATTTTTACCTGTGATTCTTCTACCTGAAAGCGTATCAGCCAATGTAGCCAAAAACTGGTCCCGTGCAGATGGCATGGCACCAGAGATCGTAAAGCGTTCTTCGTTTACAGGAATTGTTCCCCGTACAACTGCAGAGGAAGATGTGATTGGAAAATAGATGTAAGAATTATCACCGCTCCCCTTTGCAGCCGATGTAACATTAGAAATAAAACTGTAGTTATATATAGTTGGCCTGGTGCCCACAATACTTACAGGATCACCTATGTTTTTTCCTGACCTCATTATCAAATCATATTGATTTTCCCGCCAATTCAGTGCGTCAGCACCGGCTCCATAATAGTTGCCAATGTCATCCCACATCCAGCCACCGGGAATAGTTTCACCTTCCCAACCTTTTGCATTGAGCACAAAGCCAGCATAGTTTTTAACCCCGGTTTTTGCCATTGCGGTAGTAACCCTTTTTAATACGGAGTCTTCGGAAGTATACTTCCAGCGCCAGCTTCCCAGTGTTGGATCTCCGGAAGCTTTAATAAAAACGTTGCCGCCCTGTTTATCTGTTTTAAAATTAGCCGAATAGCTAAACTCTGTTTTGTAACGAAAGTCTTTTCCGAGAACTTCATATGCTGTTGCACTGGTAATAATTTTTTGTGTAGAAGCAGGGGCTAAACCCATCGCTGCATTTCTTTCAAACAAGACCGTTCCTGTTGCGGCATCAACAACATACAGGGAAGTGATAGCGCTCTTTAATTGTGAATCATTTTCAAATGCAGTAAAGGCAGTGGTCAGTTTGGTTGAAATAGTTTGTGCAAAAAGAAGGTTTACAATTGTAACAGCGGCAAGCAAGAAAAAGACTTTTTTCATCCTGTAGTACATTGCGCTAAAATTAAGGCTTTCCGGTATGAACCAAATTAATGCCTCTATCATTACCATTGGCGATGAACTTTTGATAGGACAAACCATTGACACCAATAGCGCTTTTATTGCACAGGAGTTAAATAAAATTGGTGTTTGGGTCATGCGAAGAGTAGCGGTAGCAGATAGCCATGAAGCCATTCTCAATACTTTATCAGACGAAGCAAAACAGGCAGATATCATCATCATCACTGGCGGTTTGGGACCAACAGCTGATGATATTACCAAGCCTGCACTTTGTGATTATTTCAACACAGAACTACGGGAAGATGAAGCCGCAACCGAAAATGTAAAAACCATTTTTCAAAAATCAGGAAGGCCATTGACTGAACGGAATTTGTCGCAGGGATTGGTGCCGGCAAATTGTATTGTGTTGCCAAATGCAAGGGGCACAGCGCCGGGGATGTACTTTCAAAATGATGGTGTTTCCTATTTTTCTTTACCCGGCGTGCCACATGAAATGCGCGGACTAATGCACAGTGGTGTGGTTCCAAAAATAAAGGAGACTTTTCAGTTACCCGCCGTCGTGCACAGAACGTTGCTAACCGCAGGCATTGGTGAATCGTTTTTGGCTGACCGTATTCAGGATTTTGAAAACGCTTTACCTGGCCCTATAAAACTTGCTTACCTGCCGGCTTATGGTATGGTGCGGCTTCGCTTAACAGGACGAAGCGAAAACAAAGAAGCGATAGAACAGGAAGTAGCTAAAAACTTTGAGGAATTAAAATCTTTAGTGAATGAATGGCTGGTGGCCGATGAAGATATTTCTATCCAGGAAGCGGTGGTAAAGCTATTGAAAGAAAGAAAGCAGACGGTTGCCACAGCTGAAAGCTGCACTGGTGGCGCCATTGCGCAACTCATCACTTCTATTGCGGGTGCTTCTGCGGTTTACAATGGTACAGTAGTCAGTTATTCAAATGAGGTTAAAGAAAACATATTGGGTGTGGGTAAAGAAACACTGCAACAATATGGCGCCGTTAGTGAACAAACTGTAACAGAGATGGCTGGTTCTGTTTGCAGACTAATGAAAACAGATTATGCCCTGGCCACATCGGGAATTATGGGTCCTGATGGTGGAAGCGAAGAAAAGCCGGTGGGCACGGTGTGGATTGCAGTTGCGCACAAAAACGGGAAAGTAAAAGCGCAAAAAATGGCCTTCCGTTTTGACCGTTTCAGAAATATAGAACTCACAACCCACACAGCTTTCAACATGTTGCGCCGCTTTATTATGGAAGAAGAAGTGAATTAAATTCCATTAAAGGCGCATTGCTTATTTTTGGCGCTGATTTTTTAAAATCAATTGCTTGCTATTTATATGACCGTTGCTTGTTGCCCAATAGAATTAATAATAGTACAAGAGTGCGACGCAACAGACGATCATAGTAGCAACGCAGCCTGGTACAAGATTAAAATCATAAAATATAAATCATAACTGTAAAAGAGTAGTGTTTTTGGCGAATGAAACCCAAACGCTACGCTTCAAACTTCAAACTTAATATATGGCCACTGTTGACCTGGTAATGCCAAAGATGGGCGAAAGTATAATGGAAGCAACCATTTTAAAATGGCATAAAAAAGCCGGTGACTTCATTAAAGTTGATGAAACGCTTTTGGAAATAGCCACTGATAAAGTGGACAGCGAAATACCTTCAACTACGGAAGGCGTGGTAGAAGAATTACTATTTAATGTAAACGATGTGGTAGCTGTTGGAACAGTGATTGCACGGATAAAAAACGGTGGAGACAGTTCACAGGCCGGAGTTCAAAGTTCAAGTCCGAGCGCAGAAACATCTCACACAATTTCTCAACAAAGCAATTTTGAACCAACAGGATATAGCCAACAAAGAGAACAAACCGTAGCGGCAGAAACTCCAACCTCCAAATCCCAAATTCCAAACCAAAATCGATTCTACTCTCCTCTTGTATTAAACATTGCTGCACAGGAAGGTGTTAGCATGACAGAACTTGAAAACATGCCGGGAACAGGTGCAGAAGGAAGAGTTTCTAAAAAAGATATTTTACAATTTGTAAGTGATAAGAGAGCTGGGAAAATACAGGAGTCAGGAGTCAGGAGTCAGGAGTTGGGAGGACAGAATAAAGAGCAGCAGGAAATGGTGATACCGATGAATAAAGTGGAGCAGAAAAGCGAGCCACAGGCTAACCAGCTTACCACTTATACCGGCAACGTAGAGATCATTGAAATGGACCGCATGCGCAGGCTCATTGCAGACCACATGGTGCGCAGCAAACATACATCGCCGCATGTTACCTCTTTTACCGAAGCTGATGTAACCAACCTTGTGCAATGGCGTGAAAAAGTGAAGAAGGATTTTGAGAAACGTGAAGGCACAAAAATCACTTTCACACCGCTGTTTATAGAAGCAATTGTACGTTGCATTAAACGCTTCCCGCTAATTAATAGTTCTGTTGATGGCACCCGCATCATTGTAAAAAAAGACATCAACATTGGCATGGCTGCTGCCCTGCCGACCGGTAACTTAATTGTGCCCGTGATCAAGAATGCCGATGGCTATAATTTAGTTGGCTTGGCAAAGCAGGTGAACAACATGGCCGATGCGGCACGTAATAATAAATTAAAGCCAGAAGATATTTCGGATGGCACGTTTACATTAACTAATGTAGGAACATTTGGTAGCCTGATGGGTACTCCTATCATCAATCAGCCGCAGGTAGCAATTCTTGCAGTTGGTGCTATTAAAAAACGCCCTGTTGTAATTGAAACGCCTTCCGGTGATAGCATTGCCATCAGGCACATGATGTATTTATCAATGAGCTATGATC
>JAQBNG010000091.1 GCA_028288675.1 Flavisolibacter sp.
TCTACGCTCTTTGTTGCGCTTTGCTTCAAAGGTTGCAGCAAAATCCAAACGATGATACGCGGGCATTCTATGTCCGTTTCTTTCTGTATAAAGAAAAACGGTTTGATTATTAACATGATACTTGCCAGCAGGAAAAGTAACCGCATTGCCTGTGCTGTAAACAAATGTGCTTGAGAACGACCATCTGTCATTTACTTTATAAATACCTACTACACTTAAATCATGTGTTCTGTCTTGCCTTGCATTAAAATAATTGCCATTATTGATTCCTTCAAACTTTCTTTCCGTTTTAGACAACGTATAACCAACCCAGCCATTTAACCGGCCAAATTTTTTCTTTATGAATAGTTCTATACCATAGGCCCGGCCTTTACCATACAGTAACTCACTTTCGATGTCATTGTTGGCCTCGAGGCTTGCTCCGTTGCGATAATCAACCTGGTTTTGAAGTGCTTTATAATACGTTTCGACACTTAACTCATATTGGTTGTTTTTAAAATTCTGGAAGTAACCCACTGAGAATTGGTCAGCTAATTCAGGTTTTACATTATTGCTGCTTGGCAACCATAAATCCGTTGGTGAAGAAGAAACGGAATTACTTAATAAGTGCAGGTTTTGAACATTACGATTGTAGGATGCCTTGATTGATTTACTACCATTTAGCTGGTAACTAAAGCTGATACGAGGTTCGATGTTCCAATAATCAGCAACCATTTGCCCTTTTCCAAAACTATCAGCGGCATTTCTATTACCGTCTTTATCATAACTATAAAATGTACCTGGACCAATGGTAGTAAAATTGGTCAAACGGATACCGTATACAATATTCACCTTATTACCAATTGCTAATTCATGAGAGCCATAAGCAGCACTTTCTCATGAATTTCTATTTTCGACTACTGTACTTTTTATGTTTGACGTTTCGTCTGCTTTGACACGGCCTGGTGAAACTGTATGACGAATTACATTTGCTCCCAACTTTACTTTGCTATTGTTATTGATGAAGTAATCGAAGTCCTGCTTTAGGTTTACGTCCTGAATTTGTGAAGTAACCAGAAGCTTATCAGAGCCGGTTTTAAATCTGATATTGTAATTATAGTCGCTATAAATTAGTGATGTATTGCTGAAGATTTTGTTACTCACTACATGGTTCCATCTTAGTGTTGCCGTGCTGTTACCCCAGTCGGTACTGAATGTTTCTCCAAAGCCTAATACATCTCTTCCAAAGTAGCCGGAAAGATAAAAGCGATCATGTTTACCCAATCTATAATTAGCCTTTACATTTAAATCATAAAAGTATAGCTTGTTATTTTTAAGGGCTGAATCCGAAGAGAATTTTAAAAATTGATCGGCATAAGAGCGGCGTCCACTTATGATGAATGAGCTTACGTCATTTACTATTGGACCTTCTATATTTATTCGTGATGAAATGACACCAATGCCGCCACTTACATCAAAGTTCTTATTGTTGCCATCTTTCATTTTTATATCTACCACACTTGATAGCCGTCCCCCATACTGCGCTGGCATACCACCTTTATATAACGTGAGATCTTTAACTGCATCTGAGTTGAACGTAGAGAAGAAGCCGAGTAAATGAGAAGCATTATAAACAGGCGCTTCATCTAACAATATGAGGTTTTGGTCTGCACCACCACCACGGACATAAAAACCACTATTACCTTCTCCTGCGCTCTTTATACCTGGAAGTAATTGAATGCTTTTTAGGACATCACGCTCTCCTAAAAGAACCGGTAGTTGATTGATCATTTTTATGTCTAGCTTTTCTACACCCATTAATGCCCTGGTAACGTTTCCATCTTTCCTTTTGTTAATTACTACTACTTCCTGTAAGGCAGTAATTGGCTCTAATTCTATTAGTAATTCATAGCTTTTAGACAGGTCTACAATCGACTCAAACGCATTGAAGCCAACATACGTTGTTATTATTTTGTACTTGCTTTGAGGAAGAGTAATGGAAAAAAACCCATAAGAGTTAGTAGTTGTTCCACCTTTCAATTCAGCAATTTTAATGGAAGCGCCAATAAGCAATTCACCGGTAATTTTGTCTTTGACAGTTCCACTAATTGTATACCGGTCCTGAGCAAGAGAGGGAACTGATAGAAGGATGGCTATTGTGACAAGAACCTTTTCTAAAGTTCGTTTTTGCAGAAATTTTAGTTGCATAAGAACGTTGTTTTGATTTAATAAGGCAAAAAAATGCGCTGCGTGTTTTTATAACACGTTTATTAATGTGATTTAAATTAATTGTTCAATTATTCTAATCCGTAGAACAGGAGTAAAAAATTTAGGGTAGGCTTTTGGGCTATTATGAAAGCGCTTTAGCTGGTTATAAAGCATTCTTTCGGGGTAAGTTGTTAGCAGTAATTACAAATAGAGTGCAAATGTATCACCAGCTCAACTCAGACTTCAACCAATAGTACAAGTGGTAATTAATTCTTAATAACTGGTAAGTGAAAATCTTTACACTATGTCAGTTGACTACTTTGACTCTTAATTGTTTTTTTAATGTTCTTCTACTTTCTTTTACCGTAGTGGTTGTCTTATTCCAGAAGTTTTTGCTTGGCATGGCTAAGTTCAAAGAATTGTTTATAAGGGGAAGATGATAGTGATAGCAAACACATAAAATGTGAATGCGATTTTCCCATTTTATTTAATTTAATAGTTTTTTGATGAAGTAAAACTATTGCAGCGTGGTAGGATTAAAAGGTCAGCACGATGTCAAAAACGGACAACATTAAGGGAGAATATTTAGATAAGAACAAAGCCGCCTCTTTTTCAACAGCTGATCGTTTTCTTGAGGGAGCTATATATTAAAATTATTTTTTTGACTTCTGTTACTACTCTAAAAGATCTCTCAAACTTTAGAGAATACATAAATGCCAGAAAGATCAATTATAGAAAGGGTAAAGGTTATTTATCAACTTTATTACTTGTTTCCAAAATTCTATGTAATTGCCTCGCTGTTTTGAAATCGCATTGTGAGGCAATATATTCAACAGTATACTCTGGATTATTGAGCATTGTGTTGCATACTATTTACGTAATTGTGTATGGTATTTCAATATGGCAGAACCAGTCATTTCTTTTAAAACCTTAGTTAAGTTTCATGGCCTCATGAGCAATTTTCATTTGTACAGATTTAACGAGCACAGTTGGATTTTCACAGGTTTTTTACATGTTTAAATTCGACTTTTCATGCCCTTAACTTTTTTGATAATTTGTTTAGCTTATAAGACAAAAGCAGATCCATAGCGAAGGTTTACTGTTGTACAACTTTCTTAGGTTTTACAAGGTTTTTTTGTTTACACCTAATAGCCTCTACACACCATATTTTAATCGAAAAGCAATTTGAAAAACAAAAAACCAAGGTGAGTTAGTAATCGATAATGCTCTTTAAATCTTGCAGCAAAAAGTTTGAACTTGGGCTAGTTAAAGTCACAACGCATTGAAAAACAACTGGATAAAGGGTTTTGAGAAATTAGAACGTTTTCTTTTCCCTTACTTTTTTATCCCACTCTATTGTGATATCTATTATAAGTTTATACGAGAGGCATTGATACCATTTATATACTGTCAGTTCTAAAATCTGCTTTATTCATCTAAAGAACCATAATGGCCAAATAGGTATCTGCGCTGTGTTTCGTTGGATTGGATGGGGTGACTATATATTTGCCACGATGATATTAATTTCAACTAATTCAGGATCACGCCAATAAAGTTTTTTCAAACGCAACCTCTGCTAAATCTCCGCCGCCTCATATCCTTCCAATCCTTCTTGATGCTTTTTTCCAAAGTGTGCAAGTCTTTGGACGGTATTTACTTTCATCCTATTTTTGCATTCGCTTTTTGAGAGGAAAACATTCTTTAAAGAGGAAAGTTTATTTACAAAATTTTTAAGAACAAAAAAATCGTAAAGTTCTTGGGTGATACTTCAAACCTCCTTATCTTTGCAATCGCTTTTGAGAAAAGAGAGTATAAAATGGCTGCAGATGCAGTATAGTTCTTTCACAGTTTTTTAGCAAGAAAATCCTGAAAGTTTGGGTCAGAGTACTACTAACAACGTATCTTTGTCTCCGCTTTTTGAAACAGGTATGAAATGGTGCCTATAGTTCTAATCTACTGATGCACCCGCTTTCGCAATTATTACTCACAACTCTGTCCATAGGCATCATCAGCCTTTGTGGGTAAGTCTAAACAGCAAGAATTTGGTTTCTCTAACAAGTGGCCAATTGAACTTTACTGTTTAAGAATCCAGTTATTTATATTGTCCAAAAAAGTTTTGGGCGTCTATTGAGGTAATACGGATATTTCATTTCCAAACCGAACTTGGAATGAGAGCCGAATTTATTAAGGTGCGGCAAAAGGCCTGAAGATTCATAATCTTATCATCTTCAAAATCGCTTCTGGCTTGAGTTTCAAGTTGGGAGGTTGATTCAAGATCTTTGAAAGTTTGGAAGCAACAGCAACAGTAAT
>JAQBNG010000108.1 GCA_028288675.1 Flavisolibacter sp.
GTAAAATCTGCAACAGGCGATACATAAGCCGCAACTATAACATCATTTAAGGTAGTAGGCGGGTCGGGAGGAGTAGTGACAATGGCAGTATAAGTAGCGGCTACATTGGTCGTATAGGTCACGCTGGTTGCACCTGCAATGTTTGCTGCATTACGCAACCATTGGTAAGTAGAGCCAGCCGGTGCGCCGGTAATTGTAAGTGTTACACTTCCTCCTATACAAAACCCTATTGGCCCGCCTGGTGTTATCGTTTGGCTATATACAAATCCACATGCGTATAAACATAGGAACAGCAATATAATGCGTCTCATAAGTGGTAGTTAGTGTTGGTATTGGACGCAATATAGAATAAAGACTACGGAAGGTCTACACTTGTCATCGCGTAGATGTACGCTTCTTATTTTTACCCCGTACACCTACTCAAAAAACCTTCCCTACTTATCAAAAAACCAATGACACTCTCCTTCCCATTCAATTATTGTAAATTTATAATACCTTCTTTCTTATAACTTACACATTAAACCACTTCTTATGGGAGACAAAAAATCTACACGAAGAAACTTCTTTCGTTCCCTTACCAATACCGCAACAACCGATGCGCCTTATGATGATAACAATGACCCGCTTTTTAAAAAATACAGCCGCAAAAAGTTAACGCCGCGGCATTACAGTGCCGAAACCATTCAGCATAAAGTTGGAACAGAAGATACTGATCCCGCTCGTATTGGTAATATTACAAGCGGCCTTGCTCCTTATACCGGAACATGGACAGAGTGGGAAGTGCTGCACCTTTTACGCCGCACCAATTTTGGCTGGAAGAAACCCTGGGTAGATTCCCTGTTAACGCTAACACCTTCTGCCACGGTAGATGCTGTACTCAATATTAATAATACGCCGCCTGCGCCGCCGGTAAACTGGTATCAAAATGTAAATGCCACGTCTGCAGATGAAAACGGCTTGGCCTTAGGCGCCGATTGGACAACTAATTTTTTTCCAACAACCGCCGTAGGGCAAACCTCTAATCATTACAGGATGGATGCATTGCGCCGCTGGTCTTTTGGCCTTGTGTTAAATGGCGATGCTACCATCCGCGAAAAAATGGTTTGGTTCTGGTACCACCTGATGCCTATCGATTTTGAAACCATCTTTCAATCATCGAACCAGTATATCAATACCAACAGTGCAAGGGTTTTTTATCGCTATTTAAAACTGTTTCGCGATAGTGCGTTAGGGAATTTTAAGACATTAATACGTGCTGTAGCTACCGAGCCGGCTATGATGTTTTACCTGAATAACCAACAGAATAGTGCCACAGCACCGGATGAAAATTTTGCCCGTGAATTAATGGAGTTGTTTACTTTGGGCAAAGACGATCCACTGAACTCCTACACACAGAACGATGTTATAGAAGCGGCTAAAGTACTTACCGGCTGGCGGGTTAGAAACCTAAACACCGCTACCATCGTTACAAATTTTGAATCGAATTTGCACAAGCAGGGAAACAAAACCTTTTCCGCTTTCTTTAATAACACAGTTATCACTGGTCAAACAGCTGCTGCCGGCGCTAACGAACTGGATGCACTTATCAACATGATTTTTGCTAAAAGCACTATGGTTAGCCAATACATCTGCCGCAGGCTATACCGTTATTTTGTTTATTATGATATTGATGCCAATATAGAAGCCAACGTGATTGTGCCTTTAGCGCAAACCTTTGTAGCCAATAACTGGAACATAAAACCGGTGCTGGAGCAACTGTTTAAAAGCCAGCATTTTTTTGACGCCGCCAATAAAGGTGTTTATATAAAATCGCCATTTGACCTGGTGGCTGGCACCTTGAACTGCTTTAATGTAAACACTACCGATGCCAACATTGAATGGCAATACCGCATCTGGCAAAAATACAATGGTGAATATAGCGCCGCCATGGAACAGCAGATGGGCTCTATACCAGACGTATCGGGCTGGAATGCTTACTATCAAACTCCGGCTTACCATCAATACTGGATCAACTCTAATTCTGCGCAGAAACGCTTTGCTTACGTTCGGGATATGGTAAATACACATACCATCAGCCCCATAATAAGCACCGGTACTACGCTGCGGAGATTTGGTATTGATACGGTGGCTTTTGCCCAACAGTTTGGTAACACAATTGCCGCAGACCCGAATGCGTTAACGGCAACCTGTATTAAATTCCTGTTGCCGGTAGATTTGAGCCAGTCACAAAAAGATGCAATGAAAGTAAGAACGCTTTTAAACAACCAGGTAACCGATGGATATTGGACCACAGCCTGGAATACCTTCACTACTTCTCCTACAACAATCAACCGGAATGCTGTAGAACTCCTTCTAAAAAAACTTATTTCTGAAATTACACAGTTAGCCGAATATCAATTGATGTGAGAACGTGAGACGTGAAAAGATAAACGAGACAAGAGTTCACTATAAAGTAAAAGTTTCTTCAGTTTCACGTCTGACGTTTCCCGCCTCACCTGCAACTCCTTTCCACCACTAAAACACAACGCATGAAACGCCGCGATTTTATAAAGAAAACATCTGCAGCCAGTGCACCACTGCTGTTAAATGGCCTTCCGCTTTTTGCTTCTGAATCTACGGGCAATCAGTTGTTTGATATGATGGGCCAAAGCTTAACTAACTGCGGTAAGGTCTTGGTCATCATCCAGCAGAATGGTGGCAACGATGGTTTGAATATGATTCTTCCCATTGATAAATATGCAGAACTAAATGCGGTGCGTAGTAATATAATGGTAGCACAGTCATCAATTCTTCCGCTCAACGGCAGCACGGCTACTGGTATGCACCCTGCCATGACAGCGCTACAAAATTTATATAATAACGGAAAAATGACCATTGTACAGGGAGTGTCGTACCCCAATCCTAATTTCAGCCATTTCAGGGCTACCGATATTTGGTTCTCCGGCTCTGCTTCCAATGAATATTTGGACACCGGCTGGTTAGGAAGAGAGTTGGATATAACCTACCCTAATTACCCCCAGGCTTACCCTCTTAATAACATTGTAATGGCCGACCCGCTGGCGGTTCAAATCGGTTCAACACTTCCTTTCTCTTTACAGGGCCCGTCAATTAATATGGGCTATAATGTTTCGGACCCAGCTTCATTGCTACAAATAATAAGTGAAACCACAGACCCTGCTCCCAACAATGATTATGGCCGCGAGTTAACTTTTTTGCGGTTGATGAAAGATCAAAGCAATATCTACAGAGAAAAGATTCAAATCGCCTACAATGCACAGCTTACACTTTCCTCACAATACCCCGTTGCAAACACAAATAAACTGGCCGATCAGCTAAAAATAGTGGCGCGGCTAATTGGTGGTGGTTTAAAAACACCCATCTATATTGTAAACCATCCTAACTCGCATGACACGCATGAGAACCAGGTAAGCGGCGTTAATAATACAGCGGGTACGCAAGCTAATAACCTGGGCATTTTGTCAAATGCCATTGGTGCTTTTCAAAATGATATTGACCTGATGGGCAAAGGAAGTAAGGTATCAGGCATGACCTTTAGTGAGTTTGGGCGACGCATAAAAAGTAATGACTCTATTGGAACGGATCATGGAACGGCAGCACCGGTTTTATTCTTTGGTGCGGCAGTACAGGGTGGCATTCTTGGTACTTCACCCATGTTGCCTGCTACCATTACTGTTAGCACCCAATTGCCTATGCAATTCGACTTCCGCCAGCTTTATGCTACGGTTATGCAGGATTGGCTTTGCTTAACACCAACAGAGTCGCAAACGGTATTGGGAAGTTCGTTTACTAAGGTGCCAATCTTCAATAGTCCTACCTTACCGTTGGAAGGCGTATCACTTACGGGGCAGTACTACCAGGGCCAAAGCCACCTTACCTGCAAAGCGGAGCAAAATCAAAAATACAAGTGGTATGCCTTAGAATTTTCAACCGATGATGTACGCTTTTTTGAGGTGAAGCGCAGTGGTACAAGTAATGCTCCACAACAGGAAACCTATTCTTACACCCATACTGCTGCAGCTCCGAAGATGTTCTACCGAATAGCAGCGCAGGACCAACAGGGTAAGATAGATTACTCGAATACAGTTATGCTCCGTGCATCGGATAAGCTGCAACTGATAAGGGTTTATCCAAACCCGGTTCAGAACTACACTATACACGTTGAATTGTTTGAAGTCAACGCAAAGCCGGTGGATATTACCATCTATGATTTAATTGGAGCGAAGGTTTATTACAACCGCTTTACCGGCGGCAACCGGCGCATTGATTTTAGAGTGCCTCCTTCCTTTTCGAAAGAAACACATTATATACTGGAGGTAAGCTATGGCGATACCAAAACAAGAGAGCAGATTATTTTCAGGTAAGCAGCGTTCAAAAACTATAGATAGCATTGCCTGGCAGGTGATGCTTTTTATACTCACCCATCACCTGCAGTTGTATATTTTATTACTTGAAAGCAAGAGATCCGATCCTCATAAAAATTACCAGGCTGCGAGCCAGGCTTTCTTTTGAACCAATCTTTCAATCGTCTTCTATTGGCCGTAATTGATTTTTGAAAAATACCGGACGCAGTGTTTAGAAGCATCACCTCCTGATGGAAATTGCTTAGCGATCGGCCAAGAAAAGAAAGTGATACGGGCAAAGTAATTTAGCCCTGATTTGCCAGGCACACCATTAAAGAGAATGTACAAGATGGTAAAAGTATAATTACAAAAACCTTTTGAGGCTTTTGTAATTATAAGATAGTTGAACACAATGTTTATCAGGCTGACAACTTACGTACCCCTTCTTCAACCCTTTGCACCAAGCTATCCTCAACAGATGAGGCATCTGATAAAAGGCTCTCAATTTTTTGCATCAGGTATTCCGATTGAAAAGGCTTGGCGCAAAAATCATCGGCACCAAACAGCAATTGCTTGTTAATGGTATAGTTATATCCCGACATGAGAATAACCTTGGCATCCCTGTTATCGCCGGTGTTTTTGATCTTCCAGGAAAGCTTGCGGCCATCGTCGCCTGCTACATTAATATCTAATAAAACCACATGCGGCTTAAAAAGCGAGAGAACATATTCCGCTTCAGCCATGGAGGCAGCGGATTCAATGATATAGCCTGTTTTTTGGAGTTTCCGCTCCAGCAGCATTAATAAATCTATATCATCATCAACAAGTAAAATTCGTTTTGATTTGTGTTTTTCAGTAGTACGCATAAACCAACATTAAAAGGTCACCAATTCAGTTTCGTTCACGGTTTCCAATATAAGGAAACGCTTAGCTTTTCAGTTGGTACGGATTTATGTTAGGTTTTCAATAGGATAAAAAAAAGAAGTTGACTGATACGATTTTAATCTTTCTTAGGATTTGGATTAATAAATTACTGGACGGTTTTTGGATACTGGATGGATGGATTGATTATGTAATCAATCAACTTCAATACAAAACTAAAGGCTGCCTTCCCTACTTGCAAGAGCAGTTTTGACTATGTTTTGAGATATGGTATTTACTGAAAAAGGAAAACCGTTTAAGCAAGATTACTAACGAGGTAAGGTAAATTTACGTACACCTTACTTTACCCCTCCAGCAAAGTTGTGTTAGGATAAGTGGATGAGGTTTTGCGCATAGCGATTAGAAGTACAAAAAAAATTGAAAAGAGCAAAAGAGAAACAGAAGCTTTAGATTATCACGCTAGTTCCAAAACCCTACTCCAAAGCCCAAACTGCTATATTTGCCACCACAAAAAAATACGCCCATGCTACAGTTGGCCGTTTTACGCAACAACCCCCAAGAAGTTAAAGAACGCTTAACAATAAAGAATTTTAAAGATCTTACTCTAGTTGATGACATCATTGCATTGGATGATGAAAGAAAGAAACTCAACTTCCGGTTTGATGAGACAAAAGCAAAGATCAATGCCACATCAAAAGAGATTGGCGGACTGATGGCAAAGGGGAAAAAAGAAGAAGCTGAAGCAAAGAAAAGCGAGGTAGAAGGCTTTAAGAATACGCTAAGCCCGATTAGTGATGCATTGGAAAAAGCAGAAAAGGAACTGAACGGGCTGTTAGTATTGTTACCTAATCTTCCATCATCTAAAGTACCAAAAGGCAAAACTCCGGAGGATAACGAAGTTGTTCGCACAGGCGGCAACAAACCGGGATTATACGCAGGTGCTGTACCACATTGGGAACTGGCTAAAAAATTTGACCTTATAGATTTTGAATTAGGCAATAAAATAACAGGCAGCGGCTTTCCTGTTTACAAAGGCAAAGGCGCTAAACTGCAACGGGCATTGATACAATATTTTTTAGACTATAATACCGCCGCCGGTTATACCGAATACCAGCCCCCGTTGATGGTAAACGAAGCATCGGCTTATGGCACCGGGCAGTTGCCTGATAAAGAAGGACAGATGTATCATGCAACAGAAGATAATTTTTATTTGATACCAACTGCTGAAGTTCCATTGACGAATATTTACCGCGATGTAATTGTAAAAGAAGCAGAACTGCCCATTAAGATGACCGCTTACACGCCTTGCTTTAGAAGAGAAGCCGGCAGCTATGGAAAGGATGTTAGGGGACTGAATCGTTTGCATCAATTTGACAAAGTAGAGGTAGTGCAGCTAGTACATCCCGCCAACAGTTATGTAGTGCTGGAAGAAATGGTGGAGCATGTAGAAAAGCTGTTGCAGTCTTTAGGGTTGCCGTATCGCATCTTGCGTTTGTGTGGTGGAGACATGAGTTTTACATCGGCGCTTACGTATGATTTTGAAGTGTGGAGTGCCGCCCAGGAACGTTGGCTGGAAGTTAGCTCTGTCTCTAACTTTGAAGCCTTTCAAACCAATAGAATGAAGATCCGTTTTAAAGATGAAGGAGGAAAAATGCAGGCCGCCCATTCATTAAATGGAAGTTCATTAGCACTGCCAAGAATACTTGCCTGCCTGCTTGAAAATAACCAGGATGAAAATGGAATTAAATTACCGGTTGTACTGCAAGGTTATTTTGGAAGCGAAATGATTTAGGCGTGAATAGTGAATGGTCAGTGGTGAGTTGGTTCACTATCACTTAACTATTTCACTCAATCACTGCTGTTTATTCACCACTCACTATTCACCGTTCACAACCTATGTCTTCTCTCTTTATCCAGGGTTTTGGTTATTTAGCATCGGTATTATTGGGCATCTCTTTGCTGGTTAATAATGATCTTAAATTCCGGTGGCTGAACACAGGTGGTTGTGTTGCCTTTATTGTTTATGGGATATTGATCAACGCGTTTCCTATCATTCTCACCAACACGCTGTTGTTACTGATCAACCTTTATACGCTTTTAAAAATTTATAAAAAGAAGGAAGATTTTGACCTGTTGGAATTTGGCACCGATGCGACTTTGATAGCAAAATTTTTAGGGTTTTATGAAGATGATATCAAAGAATATTTTCCGGAATTTATATTAAAAGAAGCGGAGAATGATATCAGGTTTGTTGTGCTAAGGGATATTGTCATCGCTAACGTTTTTGTAGCCTCACTTACAGAAGATGGAACCGCGGAAGTAAAGTTAAATTACACGGTGCCAAAGTATAGAGACTATAAAGTAGGCCGGTTTATTTTTGATAAGGAGAAGGCTTATTTAGTATCGAAAGGTGTGAAGCGCATTGTTTATAACAGAGTAGATAATAAAAGCCACGAACAATTTTTGAAGGTGATGGGTTTTGAAAAGATTGGTGGCGGTTATGTAAAAGAGTTATTGTAACAGCGACTACAAAAAATAGTCTCGCGGTAAAACGGTGTTAAAGCAGAACAGGGATGTTCTGCTTTTTGTTTTTGTTGTTCATATTCGTTTTCTAAAACAAATCAACTTATGAGAAAAATTTACATGCTTACTATCGTGGCTGCTTGCACCAGTTTTGTTTCCAATGCGCAGATTACAAAAGGGTCAACTTTTTTAGGAGGTTCGGTATATGTAAGTAACTATTCTAATAAAGATGATGCTTCTCCTTTGAATGAGTCTAAGACAATGAGTTGGGGAATGGTGCCTGAATTTGGAAAGGCAATTGCTACCAATAAAATCCTTGGCGTGTTTCTTAACTATCGTTATTTAAAGAACGAAGCAAAATCAAGAGTAGATACTTCAAATGAAACACATGGTTCATCTTATGAAACAGGAATATTTTATCGGAATTATTTTCCATTAAGCAGCCGGTTCTACTTATTTGGCGAGGCAACTGCGGCAGTAACCTTTGGAAAAACTGAAACAATACAAAATAAAATTATCCTTGGCAAAAGCAATGATATTGGTGCTTCTGTTGCAATAAGCCCCGGCTTATCATTTGCAGCTTCTAAAAAACTCCATTTGGAAACTTCTTTAAACAATCTATTTGCTATTGCCTATCAATCAACCAAAGCAAAAGATTATAATACTACCGGTACAGTCATAAGAAGTGCAAGTGGTAAACAATTCAATGCAGCAGCCAATGCCAATGGCTTCAGTACTCTTTCAATCGGCTTACGCTGGATACTTCCTTCTAAACAATAAATTAATTCAGTGCTACTGGTAGAAATGCAGCCTCTTGCTGCAGTTCTTTTATGCGTCTATTCATTATCAAAAACCAGGCAGGCGGAAGCAGAGATAGAATCATCATTCCGGGGTAACCAGCAGGCATTTGTGGCGAGTTATTATGATGCCGTAACAATTGATATTTCCTGCTTGCTAAATAATGATGATCGCTGTGGCGGCTAAGTTCAAACAACATTACACGGCCAATAATATGATTGCTGTTCCAGCTATGTTCAGGCATTGTTCTTTCCCATCTTCCATCACCAACCTCACTTCGTTGTAAACCATAATGTTCAATATAGTTAACTGTTTCTAACAGTAAAATGCCTTGTATGGCCGCTGCTAAAAACAGTACTGCCGTTAGCCACCCAAATGCAAAAAAGATAGTGGCAACAAATGCTATTTGTATTAGATGAAATTGTATCATTTCATTCTTTACTGAAAAGGGTTGATAGCCTTTCTTTCTGGTTTCGTTATTCGCAATCTTCCATGCACTTAAATAGCTGAATACAATGGAACGGAAATAAAAGGCGTACACTGTTTCGCCATATCGTGCACTGCTTGGGTCTTCCGGCGTAGCTACCCTTTTATGATGGCCCCTGTTGTGCTCTATAAAAAAGTGCATGTACAAGGAGGATAGCAAAAGCAGCTTTGCAAAAAATTGTTCGGCCTTGTTTACACGATGCCCTAACTCATGGCCTACGTTTATACCGAAGGTGCCACAGAGCAATCCCATTACGGCTGTTTTACCTGCGATATCTATCAGGGGTTGTTGCACATAAGTAACACTGTAAAGAAATAGCCCAAGCGCAAATAATTGCAATGGCACTATTAAGTAAAGAAGGTAATCGTAAAGCTTGTTTTGTTTGGCAATTTCTTCTTCCGTTGCTGATAAATTGGAAGCATCAGGCTTTATAAATAGCTCTAATACAGGAATAATAATCCAGGCATAGATTAACGGAATCCAAATAGGAAAGCCCTGCGCCAGGAATGAAGTAACAGCTCCAATATATACAAGACAAGGCGATAAATATTTGAATGTGCGGATGGACATGCTTCTCCAAATTTAAACCATAACCGGCTTCTTTGGTATTCATTAAAGCGCGGTTGCGTAGGAATACACTATTGCGTGTCCTAAAATTTATGATTAATTATTGATACCTGATATACTATACGCTATTTCACATTACCCATCCACCGCTTTAAAAATGGAACGGTAAACAAAAGCAGGATGCCGATAACAATAGAAGCAATTCCAATTTTTTGAATGATGTCGGCATAATAAGGCAGGGAAAGAACAGGGTCATTTTTATCCAACACTTCTTTTGGTACGCTCATTAATGAACCTATTTTTCCTGCTAAAAATTCACCAATGGCGGAGGCAAAAAACCAGATGCCCATCATCATAGCTACCATTTTTACAGGCGATAGTTTTGTTACCATTGACAGGCCAATTGGTGAGAGGCAAAGCTCTCCCAAAATGATAAAAAGATAACCACCTGCAAATGGCCACAGGGGCAGGATGCCGGTATCTTCATTAGCATAGCAGCCTAAGTAAAAAACATAAAAGCCGATTCCTAAAAAGATGAAAGACAAGGCAAATTTTAATGGCGTACTTGGCTCCTTTCCACGTTTATTAAGCCAGGGCCATAAGGGGGCAACAATTAATGTAAGAATGATCACCCACCCCGGTGGAAGAAAATTATTTACGGATAATTCAGGCAGGTCAATTCCCAAAAAAGTCATTTGAGAATTGCGTTCTGCCAGCAGGTTCATGGAGCCAGCATTTTGCTCGTACACCGCCCAGAATACAATGGAGAAAATGATCATAACAAGCGCCGCAAACAATTTATATTTTGCTTCCCGCTCCAGCTTCATCCCTATAGAAAGCACATAGATCAACGATATAATTCCAAGACCGAACATGATGTAATCCATCAGGTGGTATTGGTTGAATAGCGTAACTACTAATGGCACTACCAGCAACGTACCACCATAAATAAGTAGTTCGGGTTTTATAAAAGAGAATACAGGTTTACGTAATGCAGCTTTATTTGGAGGTAAGCCTTTATTGCCTAACGATTTTTTACCAATAGCAAAAACGACAAGGCCGATGGCCATAAAAATACCAGCCAGACCGAAGCCGTAATGCCAGTTAATTTCTGTGCCTACATACGCACAAAGGGCCCCACCGATTGCAGCACCAATGTTTATACCCATGTAAAAAATAGAGAAACCGCTGTCTCGTCGAGGATCATTTTCACCATACAGCGTTCCAACTAAACTGGAAATGTTTGGCTTAAAAAAGCCGTTGCCGCAAATAATGAATGCCATTCCGTAAAAAAAGCTCCAGTCTTGCGGTAAGGCTAAAACCAAATGTCCTATCGTCATTAAGATTCCGCCAAATAAAATAGCCCGCTGGTAACCAATAAATCTATCTGCCATGAAGCCGCCAAACATGGGCATAGTATAAACCAACGCCGCATAAGAACCAAGAATAGCATACGCTTTTGGATCATCGTAATTCAGCTGCGTAGTCATGTAAGCAATCAACAAAGCTTTCATTCCATAGAAGGAAAAGCGTTCCCACATTTCTGTAAAGAACAGCAGGTATAACTGCTTAGGCTGGCGGGTATTTAGTACTTCTGGCTTTGCGGTGGATTCATCTATTTCTTTCATAACAGTTCTGGGTATTTAGCGTTTTAAATTATAGTCATGATCCATCACTTGTTACAACTTTAGCTTCCATCGAATAAGGCTTTTGTTTTACGCTACTGATGATATATCTGAACTCATATTTTCGACCATACCTCGTAGCACCATTGTTGTAGCGATTAGCCCCTCTATACCACTTCAAACTAATCAAATCATTAGTTATCGGGTGATTGCCTATAATTTTAAAAGGATTGATAGTTTTCTTACGTTTCATTCTTAAGTTCAGGTAATGATGTTTACCATGTCAACATATATAGTTGCTTAACTACCTCACACCCTTCTCTTTCATAATTTTGTTCAGCCAGCGCAACATAGCAAAACACATAACTGCGGCGGCCATCAGTAATGAAAAGTTCAACCAGAAGTAGTTTGTTTTATCATCATACGTATCCCACATGGTGGCTAATACACCCGATAATTTATTGCCGATAGAAGTAGATAAAAACCAGCCGCCCATCATAAGCGAAGTAATGCGTACAGGGCTTAGTTTTGAAACAAGCGAAAGGCCCATCGGGCTTAGTAATAATTCACCGATGGTAATAACGCCGTAGCTACAAATCAGCCAAAGCACACTTGCTTTTTCCCCACCGTTATTGCTTGCATATACAGCGCCTACCATCACCAATGCAGATAGCGCCGAAATGAAAAGTCCGAAAGCAATTTTAGTAGCGGTTGACGGCTCTTTATTTCTCCTGCGCATCCAGGTAAAAAAAGCAACAATTAACGGTGTCAAAATAATAACCCAACCCGGGTTGATTGATTGGCTAAGATTAGTAGCCCACAAGCTCACTTCGTTTCCATCGGCAGGTCTTGCTGTTTCCGGAATGTTTCTGAAATAGGTTGGATAATTGTATTCTTTTATCACTTTGCCATCTTCTTTTTGCAAGCGAAACTGCTTGTCATAAACAGCGATAGAATCTTTCTTATAAGCCAGCGGTTGCGCCTGTCTTAGGCTTGTAAAAACATTACCTGTTGTACCGGATACAGAACGGTCTGTATAACGATCAGCCCAGGTATTTAATGCTGAACCGTTTTGTTTAAATACAGCCCAGAACAAAATCACTACAGCAAAAATGGCAAGCAAAGCAGCGATAGGTCTCTTCTCATCTGCCCTTGCTTTGAAGTAGAGCGATGCATAAAAATAGATGACAGGAATGCAGGCAAAGATGAAAGCGTCAGTAGAATCGGAACCTACCAGTGTGCCGGGGATCATCCACCCAATGATGCCCGCTATAACAGATGGTACCAATATCAATAATACAATCCTTGACATCGGCATATCATTCTCGGTTACACCTTTTTTAATATCAAATGCTTTGTAATGTCTTGTGCCGATGATAAAAATTGTTACCCCAATGAACATACCAATGCCTGCCGAAAAAAAAGCGGCTCCCCAGCCATAGGTTACGTATAGAGCTGCGCTGATAAAGTTGCAAATAAAGGCGCCGATGTTGATGCCCATATAAAAGATGTTGTAGCCATCATCTTTTTGTTTTTCGAATTGGGGTGTGGAGTAAACATTGCCCAAAAGCGTAGAGATATTCGGCTTGAAAAACCCATTGCCGATGATCACCATAAACATAGCGATGTACAAAGCCGTAAGGCTGTGAACGTACATAAGGCAATAACCCAGACCCATCATAATGCCGCCGGCGATAATTGATTTGCGGTAACCTAAATAACGGTCTGCCAGCAAGCCGCCAAGAAAAGGAGTGAGAAAAACAAGAGCGATAAACGTTCCATACAAATCAGCCGATTCAGCTTCCGTCATAGCGAAGCCTGCTTTTACATCTTTTAGGTACAGCGTAAAAATGCCAATCATCAGGTAGTAACCGAAGCGTTCCCACATTTCGGAAAAGAAAAGAAAAGGCAATGCTTTAGGGTGTTGTTTAAACATACCAATCGTTTAAAAATAAAGGGTAGCTAAATATAGCTACCCTTTTGTAAAAGAAATTTGAAGATTATTTTCCAGGTTGCATCATTGTTTGCAACTTCTTTGTAATTGAAAACAAAATAAGCGAAGCTACACCGGCCATAACTACAAACAGCATAAAGAAGTCGTAGTTATCATTCATAGTGTAGCCAAGGAATGATGTAGTCTTTCCCTGAGAAGGATATAATGCACTTAAAACGCCTGCTAATTTATTAGCAAAAGCATTCGCCAGGAACCAAACAGCCATTAACAAAGAGGCAAATTTTAAGGGTGCTAATTTATTTACTAACGAAAGTCCAATTGGCGATAAACACAACTCGCCCCAGGTATGCAATGCGTACATCCCTGTTATCCAAATCATGCTCACTTTAGCTGTAGCAGAAACATCTTTAACGCCAAAGGCAATCCATAAATAACCAACCGCCAATAAGAAAAGACCCATCGCCATTTTAGTAGGGGCTGATGGTTCTCTCTTTCCCAGCTTTACCCATAACCATGCAAAAAGCGGGGCAAAAAGAATTACAAAAAAGGAATTGAGCGATTGAAAAGTACTGGCTGGAACTTCGTCTAACAATAAACTGGCCTCGCCCTTAGTTGCCAGCGAAAAAATAACCCAGGCTGTGCCTGCTATTATCAGGAATAATATTACCTGCACGCCTGAGAGCAATGATTTGTCGTTAGCCTTTAAATTTTTCACTGCTTTTCTCCAGAGGCTTACAAGGTAAATTATCAATGCGGCTAAAAGCGCATAAATAACATACACCGATAGATTTATATTGAGTGCCCTGTCTGTTTGCCGGTCGGTAAATAAGGTAAGCGAGGCGCCTGCCTGTTCAAATGCAGCCCAAAAGAATATGACAAAGAAGGCCACGATAAATATGACGCCGACTCTTTGCTTCTCTGACTTGGTTAACGATTTATCTGTGAAAAGAACATAGGCAATAAATAAAACAGCAGCTATCAGCAAGTATAATAAGTAGCTAAACATTGTAGCATCAACGTATAATAAACCGAAAGCAACTGCGGCAAAAACTAATAAGCCTGCAATTACTAGCAAAGGATTTGTCCATTGTTTGGGTGCATTTGCAGCAGGCTCCCCCAAAGGTTCTCCCTGTGGTGAGCGGACATATTTATCCTGATATAGTTTTTGAACAAGAACACTGATCAACATACCGATGCCTGCAACTAAAAAAGCCCATTTAAAATCGGCAGGATTACCTGTATCGCCAACGATGCCGCAAATCAATGGACCTAACATTCCGCCAACATTAATACCCATGTAAAATATAGTGTAAGCTGCATCAATTCTTCTATCCCCTTTTGGATAAAGCTGGCCAACTAACGAAGAAATGTTAGGCTTAAAAAAACCGTTGCCCGCAATCATAAATCCTAATCCTGAAAAGAATAAGAGAGTGGATAACGATGAAGAGGTATCATACAGCGAACCGCAGAAGAAAAGAAGAAATTCACCAATTGCCATAAGCAAACCACCCAGGATGATTGATCGTTTACTGCCCCAGTAACGGTCGGCAATATAGCCGCCAATTAACGGAGTCAGGTAAACCAGCCCGGTATAGCTACCGTAAAGATTAGAAGCAAAAGCATCATCGAAGAGCAAGGCTTTAGTCATGAACAAAATCAATATGGCACGCATGCCATAGTAGTTGAATCGCTCCCACATTTCAGTGGCAAAGAGGATGTACAATCCTTTTGGATGTCCTTTGGAATTTTCGGGGAAGTCTAATCTGATTTCATCTGATGCTTTAATTTCCGGCATAAATGATTAGTTAGTTAATGAATTAAGTTGTACGAAATTGTTTCGCCCAAAATAAACAAATTATAAATGCCAACTTACAATTAACCTTGCCATTAAGTTTTGTACCGATATTCGCAACTCATTTTTCAACTTCTTATGAATATACTTCTACTTGGCTCCGGCGGGCGGGAACATGCGCTTGCATTCAAACTTTCACAAAGCCCTTTATGCAAAAAATTATTTATCGCACCCGGCAATGCGGGAACAGCACAATGCGGTACTAATAAGCCCTTTGCTACAACCGACTTTGAAGCTGTAAAAAGATGTTGCATTAATGAGGCCATTGATATGGTAATTGTAGGTCCTGAAGAACCATTAGTAAATGGCATTGTCGATTTTTTAAAAGATGAAGTTGGCGATTCACTCCTAATCATCGGCCCATCTAAAGAAGCCGCACAGTTAGAAGGCAGCAAAGCGTTTGCAAAAGCATTCATGCAGCGGCATAACATTCCCACTGCTGCTTATAAAGAATTTACTTCAGCAAACTTTGAAGAAGGCATTTCGTACTTAAAAAGTCGCACTTTACCTATTGTATTAAAGGCCGATGGATTAGCAGCTGGTAAGGGAGTTATCATTTGCCAGAATCATATTGAAGCTATATCTGAATTTGAGTTGATGATACAGCGTTCCAAATTTGGTGAGGCTGGCAAAAAAGTAGTAGTAGAAGATTTTTTAAGAGGCATTGAGCTTTCTGTTTTTGTACTAACAGATGGGAAAAATTATTTGTTATTGCCCGAAGCAAAAGATTACAAACGGGTTGGTGAGGGAGATACCGGGTTAAACACCGGAGGCATGGGTGCTATAAGCCCGGTGCCGTTTGCCGATGAAGCGTTTATGCAAAAAGTAATTACAAAAATTGTTGAGCCCACCGTGCAAGGCTTACAAAAAGATGGACTGGATTATAAAGGCTTTGTTTTTATAGGCCTGATGAAAGTGGGCGATGAACCTTTTGTTATTGAATACAACTGCCGTATGGGCGACCCTGAAACAGAAGTGGTTGTTCCAAGAATTAAAAACGATTTGGTGGAGTTGTTAACGGCAACTGCTAATGGAATGCTCGATACCGTTTCTATAAATGTTGACCCCCGTTTTGCAACAACGATTGTAGCGGTTAGCGGTGGTTACCCGGATGATTATCAAAAAGGTTTTGAGATTGAAGGCTTACAAGTGGCCGTTCAAGATCAACACATTTTTCACATGGGAACTAAAGAAGCAAATGGCAAAATAATTACCAACGGTGGCCGTGTACTTTGCGCTACAGCTTTAGCAAATGACTTGGATGAGGCTATTAATACAAGCAGGGATTTGATTGAAGAAGTGGAGTTTGAAGGAAAATATTTCAGAAGGGATATTGGGTTTGAGTTTTTATAAACACGAATTACACAAATTTTTTTATCTCCATTACGTTTATCAATTGACTTGCTATGAATGAAGTACACTATCACGATTACCTGCAGCTTGATAAAATCCTTGACGCCCAGCATCCCGAAAGCAACAAGCAAAACGCTTCAGCGCATGATGAAATGCTTTTCATCATCATACATCAAACTTATGAGCTATGGTTTAAGCAACTGCATCATGAAGCCGACTCGGTTATAGAAATCATGCGCAAACCGGCTGTTAACGATAACTCTCCTGAGTTACAAACGGTTGTTCACCGCCTTAACCGCATGGGCGTTATCCTTCGGGTACTGGTGCACCAGATTGACATTTTGGAAACCATGACGCCAATGGATTTTTTGGACTTTCGTGACCTGCTTCGGCCCGCATCGGGTTTTCAAAGCTGGCAGTTTAAATTGCTGGAAGCTAAGCTGGGACTTAAGTTCGAGTATCGCCACGGGCAGGAATATTATACAAAACAGTTACGGCAGGAGCATGTTGACCTGATAAAAAATGCAGAGACAGATCAATCGTTTTTACAACTGGTGAATGACTGGCTGGAACGTATGCCGTTTTTCGATGATCATGAATTGTGGAAAGGAATTGGCAACGGTGAAAAAGATATCCATCCTTTTTGGACAGCTTACCAACAGGTTTACAGCCATAGCCTGGCCGAAGCAGAAAAAGATAATATCAAATATTTCGATGACGTTTTTTTTGGCCAGCGGGAGTCGCATTATACGTTTTCAGCAAAGGCCAACCGTGCCGCTTTATTTATTATGCTGTACCGCGGCTATCCTTTGTTACAAATGCCTTTTCAATTACTCAACCAACTTTTAGATATTGACGAGCAGCTAAGCACCTGGCGCCACCGGCACATGAACATGGTGCACCGTATGATTGGCACCCGCATTGGCACCGGTGGCAGCAGCGGTAAAGATTACCTTAAAGCCGCCGCCGACAAGCATTACATCTTTAAGGAAATTGCCCAACTCACCTCATTTTTAATTGAACGGCGACGGTTGCCGCAATTACCAAAAGAGATAGAAAAGAAATTAGGTTTTGATACTGGGGGTTAAGCTTATGTACCAAGGTAAGTGCTACTATTAAGCTTCTCTTGCGTCGCACTCTTGTACGTTTTGTAATTCTATTGGGCAACATACTGCACTTTACAAACTATTGACCTGCACGCTATCATAATGCATCTCCCCTTGTCATCCCGAGGCACGAGGGATCTGTGCATTGTAATTTGATGAATGCTGTCATCCGTTTTACTTTTCACAGCGGTCGTTTAATATTCAGTTCAAAGGTCCCTCCTGCCTCGGGATGACAAACGACACTACTGCCAAATAGCAATTCTGTAGTAGCCCAGCGGCAATGGAGCGTCGCCACTGTCGCTTGATTAAGAAGATGAAGCCGGTCAACAAAAGGAAAAAACCAAAACTCTTAACACCCACCCTCAAACTCCTAACCTCAAACTCCTAACTCTTCCTTCTTTTATAAAAATATTATACCTTCTTTTTCTTCCTTTCATTGCATATCCGCAAAGCTTTATCATTTTTGTACCGAAATACCCGGCTCTCTTCCGAAAAACCAGGCCCATTTTCATTTACTATGTCTGTTTTCACGCAATCAAGAAGTTACATCGTTAGAATTATCTTTATTCTTGCCTTTCTCATCATCCTCATACGGCTGTTTGCACTACAGGTAATAAGCAGCAAATACCAGCGCCTGGCGCAGGAAAACGCCATCTTCAAAAAAATCGTTTACCCTGCCCGTGGCATTGTATACGACCGTAAGGGCAAGGCCATTATCAACAACACACTGATGTACGACCTGATGGTGGTGCCCTCCGAAGCAAAAGGTGTTGATACAGCTTATATATGCCAGTTACTTGAAATTGATACAGCCGAATACAAATTGCGGATGCTAACCGCTATCATAAAAAATGGCCGTTCAAGGGCTTCGGCATTTGAAAGTTTATTATCGCCTGAAAAACATGCAAGGCTGGAAGAAAATAGCTGGCGCCTGGGTAAAGGTTTCTATTTGCAGGACCGGCCCATACGCACCTTTCCTTTTGGTGTTGGAGGACACTTTATCGGCTACACCGGTGAGGTGGATTCTGCTATCATTGCCCGCTCTGAAGGCTTTTATCAATCGGGCGATTATGTAGGTCGTAGCGGCCTGGAAGCTACGTATGAAAAAGTGCTGATGGGTCAGCGTGGTGTTCAATACTGGATCAAGGACAACCGCAACAAACTGGTAGGGCAGTTTGAAAACGGCGAATTAGATGAAAAGCCTGAAGCCGGCCGTGGTCTGCATACTTACGTAGATGCGGAACTACAGCAACTGGCCGAAAAATTATTTCAAAATAAGGTAGGTGCTGTGGTAGCCATCGAACCAAAAACCGGTGGCATTTTAAGTTTGGTATCGGGGCCCAACTTTAGTCCCGAAGCGTTAACAGGCCCCAACTTCAGGAAAAGCTATGGCAAGTTTGTGTTGGATGTGGCAAGGCCTTTACTAAACCGTGCTATTAAGGGGCAGTACCCACCCGGCTCTACTTTTAAACCGTTGGGAGCATTGGTAGCGTTGGATGAAGGATTAATAACTCCATCTTTTGGTTACCCATGTGGCGGACGGTATTATGCCTGCGGCCATGGAAAGCCAGCTTGTACCCACCATAACCCCGGCCATGCTGCTACTTTACGGCTGGCTATTGCCAACTCCTGCAACTCTTATTTTACGCACATGTACCGCATGGCTGCTGATAACCCAAAATATGGTGGTGTAAAAAAAGGCTTTGAACGATGGAGACAATACATGAACTCATTTGGCCTGGGCATTCGTTTAGGTATTGACCTGCCAAGTGAGGATGCAGCCAATATTCCGGATACGGTTGATTACAACAAAGAATACCGCGGCAGCTGGAATTCCTGTACAAATCTTACCCTTGGAATTGGCCAGGATAAAATGACGGCAACCCCTTTACAATTAGCCAATGCCATGTGCATCATTGCTAACAAAGGCTATTACTACACGCCGCATTTTGTAAAATCTATCGACAACGAATCGGCTGGAGATACAATCCTGAAAAAGTACCGCACCAGGCATAATGTACTAACTTCTATTACCGATACGGCGTTTGAGGCGGTGATGAGCGGAATGCAGGATGTGGTGGAACATGGTACGGCCACCGGCGCCCAGATACCCGGCATAAATATTTGCGCTAAAACAGGTACTGCCCAGAATTTCCGGTTTATACGCGGCAAAAAAATAGAGCTGAATGAGAACTCGATGTTTGTTGCTTTTGCACCAAGAGAAAATCCAAAGATTGCTATTTGCGTGGTAGTGGAAAATGCTGGCTTTGGCTCTACCGCAGCAGGACCTATCGCCTCGTTAATGATGGAAAAATATTTGAACGACACCCTGAGCACCGCCAGTGCAAAGAAAGCAGACGAATTCTCCAAGAAAGATCTAATGCCAAGCATTTTAAAAGTAGAGCAGTTTATTGCCGATTCTACAAGAGCTTACTTTTATTACAACCTTACAAAGGACAGCACCTACATAAAAAAGTATTTGCATGGCGATGTACCGGAAAAGAAACCCGATACGATAAAGCCTAAAATCGCCATTGTGAAGACAACCTCTCCAAAACCACGGCCGCAAAAGCCTGCAGAGCCTGACTCCCAGCGGATAGGATTAATCTACCGCGACGAATTATGGGATCGCAGCATCCAAAATTTCAGAAGAAGGGAGACCGTATCATGAGCCGTAAAGAAGCAGGCATTTCGAAAGGAGTGGATTGGAGTTTGGTTTGGATTTATTTGCTGCTGGTAGCAATTGGCATTACCGCCATATTTGCCGTTACATACAGGGATGGCGACCCCATTGTCTCTACCTTTTTTGGCTTTAAAACCGATTACAGTAAGCAATTTTATTTCTTCGGCATAGCAGCCGTACTGGGTATTTTTATACTGCTTACCGATTCTAAATTTTTTACGGCTACAGCTAATCTTTGGTATGCCGTCGGCATTGTTTTGCTGTTGCTGGTATTCCCGTTTCACTCCAATATAAAAGGAACAGAGTCCATTATAAAGCTGGGTGGCTTTAACTTTCAGCCAGCCGACTTTTGCAAAATATTCGTGTGCCTTGCGCTAAGCAAATACTTATCGCAGCCTAATATGGATTTTAGTAAAACCCGTTCGCAGTTAATTGCAGCGGCCATTGCATTATTGCCGGCTGTTATGAGCCTCATGCAAAGCGAAACAGGTTTGGCGCTGGTCTATTTTTCTTTTTTCCTGGTGATGTACCGCGAGGGCCTGCCTTCTACTATTTTAAGCATAGGGTTTACCATCGCTCTTATCGTAGTAGGCACTCTATTAATGGAGAGAAATATTTTGCTGATTGTGCTTTCAGCAATTGCACTGATCACCGCTTATATTTTATGGGAACGTAAGCGCAGGCGGTTTTATGTAGTGGTTCCGGTGATAGTAGTATGGTTACTGACCATGGGTTTTGTTGGCGTAGGTGTGCCCTATTTTTTTAAGCATATGCTGAAGCTATACCAGGTAGAACGTATCTATAGCACTGTAGGCCGCGAAGTGCCAATAGAGTACATACAGGCGCATAAAAAAGAATATGTACAAATAGCCAATGCAGTACCAAAGGATACAGATTATAATGTGAAGCAATCGAAGATTGCCATTGGCTCCGGTGGTGTATTAGGAAAGGGCCTGTTAAAAGGCACGCAAACCCGTTACGAATTTGTGCCTGAACAACGCACCGATTTTATTTTTTGCACCATAGGCGAGGGCTTTGGCTTTATAGGTACTACAATCGTAGTGCTTATTTATTTACTCTTATTATTTCGCATTATTGCAATTGCCGAACGGCAGCGAAGTGTGTTCAGCCGTTGTTATGCTTATGGCGTGGCGGCTGTATTTTTCTTTCACATTGTTATCAATATTTGTATGACGATTGGCCTTGCGCCGGTGATTGGAATTCCTTTACCATTTATTAGTTATGGAGGTACATCGCTGTTGACTTTTTCTATCCTGTTATTTATTTTAATACGGCTGGATGCGGACAGGCAGATGGTGCTGAGATAGAATCACCTGTCCCCCTAAAGGGGAGATTTAGGGGGATGAAACTCTACTTTTTCGTCTAGCTCTTTAAATAAAAGGCAAGCTTTTCTGTTACCTGTATTTGATTGCTATCGTCTTTTATTACATAGCCCCGACATTTTGTAATTCTATTCATAAAGTAGTTTCGTAAAAACTGAATAAAAGAAATGCCTGATAATAAAAAAGAAAACACAAACCTAAATCTCCCCTTTAGAGGAACCGGGGGAATGCAGATTATCCCGTTATCCGAAGGCTCCTTTACAATAGATAAAACAAAACTCTTTATTCCGTTTGATGAAGAGAAAGATGTGCTAAACCAACGGCCGATTGGCAGTCTGCTGGTGGAGATTCAACCCTTTTTAGTTATCACCTCTAAAGATGTTTTGTTATTAGATACAGGCCTCGGTTTTAATGATACGACAGGTGAATTGCAGATTCGCCAAAACATAAGAGCGGCAGGTTACGAACCGGAGCAGGTGACAAAAGTTTTACTAACCCATTTGCATAAAGACCATGCAGGCGGCATTGCTGATTCATCTGCCCAAAGATTTGGACGAAGTGATGTAATGAACTTTCCGAATGCAAAATATTATCTGCAAAAACGCGAATTGGATTTTGCCTGGACAAAAGGTTCGCCATCTTTTATACCTGATGAAATAGAGCCATTACTTCATTCGGAACTTGTGCATTTTATGCACGATGACAAAGGTGTGATTGATGATTACATTTTTTACGAACATACCGGCGGCCACTCGCCGCACCACCAGGTATTTTGGATAAAGGAGGGGGGGGAAACTATTTTCTTTGGCGGTGATGTGGCGCCCCAGTTACAACAAATGAAAATACGCTATAAAACAAAATATGATTTTGAGCCTGACAAGGCAATGGCGCTACGGCGTGAATGGTGGGAAAAGGGAACAATAGAAGGATGGACGTTTTTATTTTATCATGATATAAAAACGCCAATGTTTAAACCTGCGAACATACCCGGCTCCTGAATGGAGGATTCAGCGCTGCATGAATTTGTTGGTTAAAGATGCAGAGTAGAATTGTTATAGTTGAAGAGTGCGACGCAACAGACGATCCTATGTAATTCTATTGCTCGTTACATAAAAAATACACTAACGTCATTGTTAGGAACAATAACGACGGCAAAGGGAATACAAGGTTCGGGCGGGGGAGCAGGGACATCCCGTACTAGGTACTAAAAAGGCAGTTAAAGAGTGGCCTAATGCTGAAGAAAAGACAACACCCAGAAACGAGAAACACTTTATATTCACAGTAAATTATTTATATGAGAGCCATCTTATCACTTGTGCTTTTTGCACTTTCCATAGCCGCTTCAGCTCAATCGGTAACCACCTCTGTAAAATTTAATAAAGCCGATAAACCTGCCTTGTTGCTTTACCTGCCTTACAACCAGGATGTAGCTGAGGGCACTATATTGGCTAAGCTTAAAGAAACAGGCTTCGAGCCTGAGAGTAAAGGCAGCCTTTTTTGGAAACAAAGTAAAGTAGATGGTTACTATGTGTTTAAAGGTGTAGCGTTACGGTCGGATAGTGGTACAGCCACGCTTACCGACCTTTATTTTAAAGTGGAACGCCGCGGCAGTAAAAAAGATAACCAGTCAGTAATTTATATGATGACTAGTAAAGGAGGCACTGAGAATTTTGTTACGGGTTCATCGGAGCCTGTCACTTTCAATGCAGCACAAAATTTTTTGAATGGCTTTGTTTCCGAAACAGCTACTTACAAGCATACTTTAGATATAAAAACCCAGGAGGAAACCGTTAAGAAAGCGGAGAAAAAGTTGAATGACCTGAGGAATGATGAAAAGGACATGAATAAAAAGATAGCCAAGCTGCAAGAGGATTTAAAAAAGAACCAACAAGACCAGGTTAACCAGCAGGTTACTGTTGAAGCTGAAAATAAAAAGCTGGCTGATATGAAGCTGGTGAAGCAATAGGGCAGTAAGAAGGAGTAGCCAGTAAAAGAGTAAGCAGTAGGCAGTAAAATCAAAGCTTGCAAAATAAAATTTATGAGTTTTAAAAATTTGATTGCCTATCAGAAAGCATTTTCGCTTGCCATGAAAATTTTTAAGATTAGCGAGAAATTTCCTAAAGAAGAAATGTTTGGATTAACAGGGCAAATGAGGCGTTCATCAAGGGCTGTCTGCACCAACATGGCAGAAGGTTATCGAAAAAGAAGATATGAGGCGCATTTTGTGAGCAAGCATACCGATGCCGATAGTGAAAACTCAGAGACCGGATTATGGTTGGATTTTTCGCTGGCCTGCGAATACAT
>JAQBNG010000115.1 GCA_028288675.1 Flavisolibacter sp.
GGCCAGCCTGTTTCGCTTTCGTCATTTAAAGGAAAGTATGTATTGCTCGATTTTTGGGCGAGTTGGTGCAGGCCCTGTCGGCAGGATAACCCTAATGTTGTAAAAGCCTATAATGAGTTTAAGGATAAAAACTTTACCGTGTTTGGCGTATCGTTAGATCAAAATAAGGATGCCTGGCTACAAGCCATACAACAAGACGGATTAACCTGGACTCACGCCAGTGACTTAAAGTTCTGGAGTAATGAGGCAGCTGTATTATATGGTGTGCAAGGTATTCCTGCGAATTTTTTAATTGATCCACAGGGGAATATTGTTGCGCAGGATTTACATGGAGAGGAGATAGTGAGGACACTGAGGAATTTGGTAAGGTAGAAATCCTCTAAAGTCTTCTTAAAGGTTGCAAGTAATAGATATATCAAATGAGCTAAAACAAACCGACAGAACCGATTTTAGTATTTTTACTCTATTCGGCAAGCTCAATTTCCTAGCAAAAAATTTACAGGCTGTTACAATACGTAACCAGATTTATAAGATCTTTTTCCTTTTTCAAATTTAATTTGTTGGCTGCTATGTAAGCTTCCATGCCCGGAGCTTTGCTTTTTAATACCGATGCAATAGCTGCTTTATCTTTCTTTACTAGAAACATTTGGCCATCATTATACAGGTAATATTGATCATCATCTATTATTTGTTTCTTTGTTACTGGTGAATTGTAGTCTTTGCTTTCTATAATATTTTTTATAGTTTTTTTTAGCAGTATAATCTTACCATCTGCAAGAACTTCGAAATAAGTTTCGTTTTTAAACTTTCCAGTTACAGGGAATCCATTTCTAAAAACTCTGTTTTTAATCCCCAAGAGTGAATCGCCTATTGCAAATTCCTTAATGGGGGTTACAAACATCATAGAGACGGAGCTACTATTAATATAATAAAGCCTGTCTTCTAATTGATTGTACTTTAATTTGAGCCCCCTTAGTGCATTTCCATCTTTTGTTTTAACAACACCGGCACACCATTCAGGATATAAAAGCTCAGTTCCTTCAACATTTGTATGCTTTACTTCTAATGCAGGTGTACCATCATAATAACTTACTACACTCTGGCTAAAAGATTTTTGTGTGCATAAAACAAAGGCAAACAAGATTATGAGTTTCATTATTAAAATTAAACATAAACGGCCTGGTTTACACCAGGCCGCTAATTTAGAAATTTTGTTTGCAAAAAGAAAAAGCAACTAATAGAAAGTAAGACAACTGCTTGTTACTGTTTTTTAGTATTGATCATTTTGCTTTATGATTCCACCAGAAGTTAATACCTCCGTTTGAGGAATTGGCCACAAAGCACGAAAGCTTTGGGTTACGCCTAAAGTAGAAATTAAATTATAGCGGCGAAGGTCAAACCATCTATGCCCTTCATGCGCCAACTCCACTCTTCTTTCATTTAAAATGGCAGTTAAAATATCGGCTTTTACAACAGAAACTAATGGTGTCAATCCGGCTCTTACTCTTATAAGATTTAAATCAGCTAAACCACTTTGAGCAATTGGCTCAGCACCAGTTGCACTTTGACGCACTCTTGCTTCTGCCCTGATAAGATATAATTCCGCTAGTCGAAATAAAATTACATTATCATCCTGTGTGGCAATGCGTGAATATTTTCTTGTTTTGGCAGCAGGAATACCAGTAGCCGCTACCGTAAAATTAATTCCCTTCCTTATATCATTGGCTTCATGGGCATTATTGAGAGAGGTAGATGAACTGACTTCATTACGGCCTCCGGCAGCAGTGGTGTAATAATAAAATGCAAGGCTATTTTGGTCTGCTGAGTTAAAATCCAGTTCAAAAATAGATTCCGCAGAATTTTTAGTAAGCCAGATATTAGCATAGTTGGCAGTACTCAATAATGAATACCTGTTAGACCCAATTACAGAAGTCGCCAAAGCGTCTGCATCAGCCCACTGCTCTCTATAAAGCTGCACTCTTGCTTTTAAGGAATTAGCTACGTCCTTGCCTGCTCTATTGGTTATTTTATTGGCATAGCTTGCAATACCTAAAGCATAGTCAATATCAGTTAATATTTGCGTATAAACTTCTGCTTCTGTGCTTCTGGGAATTGGTGTAGCATCTGCCTCTGCCAATGTTGGCTTTGTCCTGAGAGATACTCCTACCCCACCAGGTTTATTATATCCTGTTGGAGAACCACCCCAGAATCTGATTAGATCAAAATACATCATTGCTCTAAGCACCCTTAGTTCTGCCATCGTTGCGTCTTTGTTCAAAGACGGGTCTGTAACAGCAGGAGTGGCTGCGAGTATGGTGTTTGCAACATTAATGCTTCGATAGATGGCATTATAATCATTATTCACATTTACATTATCCGTGAGTATTTGTTTATTGGCTATTTGTGCAAGGGTTGGAAAGGTTCCTACATGAGAAAGATTATCTGCGCTTAAATCTGCAAAAATTGTGTATTCCAGCCCATAATAGCTTGCGCTTTGCATGCCGCTATAAACTCCCAACAAACCTGCAGTAATACTGCTTGCACTTGAAAACCCGCCATTTGCATCTATTGATGCCTGTGGGGTTTGGTCCTCTAATTGTTTTTTGCAGGAAGACATGAACAAGCCTGTTGCAAAAAGAGTAATTAAAAATTTATTATTAAACTTCATGTTATTGCGTATTTTTTAGAAAGTTAGATTTAAACCGAAAGTGTATGTTCTCGCCTGTGGGAAAGTAAGAAAGTCGGTTCCCGGAGCTGAGTTAGTATCAGAAAAAGTACTTACCTCTGGATCTAAACCGGAATATTTAGTTACAGTAAATAAGTTTTGAGCGCCAACGTATAACCTTATGGCACTTACTTTCAATGCACTTAATGTTTTAGCACCAAAAGTATAACCAAGATTAATGTTTTTCATTCTCATAAAATCGCCATCCTCTAAAAACCTGTCAGAAACCCTACGGTTATTTGAAGGATCCAAGTAAACAGCTCTTGGAACATTTGTGTTTGTTTTTCCTGGTGTCCACCGATTTAATGTAGTAGCTAATTGACCAAAGATGCTATTCATACCCTCGCCAAATCCTCTTGTATTACTGTAAATCTGGTTACCGCCGGAGAACTGTAAGAACGCAGACAAATCAAAGTTTTTGAATTTGAAATTGTTTGTAAAGCCTCCAAAATAAGTTGGCAATCCTTGACCAATAATTGCCTGGTCTAAAGAGTTAATGACATTGTTACCATCTAAATCAGCAAACTTTATATCACCAGGAGAGGTTGATGTTAATGGACTCGCTGTAACAGTTTGCACAGGTGAAGCGGCAATTTCTGCAGCAGTCTGGAATATTCCCAGCACTTTATACCCTCTGAAAGCTCCTAACGGTTGTCCCACTTCTACCCATGATGCAAATCCTGCAGCAAAAGGGTTACCCGAAATTTCAAGAATCCTATTTTTATTAAAAGAAACATTCAGGTTTGCATCCCATGTAAAATCTTTGGACCTTAAAACTGTACCCGATAGTCCAAACTCTAAACCTTCATTTCTTACCCTGCCAATGTTTGATTGAATAGTAGTAAAACCTGATGAACCCACTAAAGGTTTACCTAATAGTAATTCACTAGTATTTTTTCTGTAAGCATCAAAAGTGAACGTAAGGCGGTTATTAAATAAGCTCACGTCTAGACCAATGTTTGTAGATGAAGACTTTTCCCATGTAAGGCTATCATTTCCTAATTGGGTTGGAGCTAAACCGGGACTTTGCAGATAATTTGCACCGCCGCCTACTAAAGCCAGGGAAGTGAAGTTTCCTATTTCCTGGTTACCAACAATTCCATAACCACCTCTGAGTTTTAATTCGCTGATGACTTTACTATCACCAAAGAACTCTTCTTCTGATATTCTCCATCCTCCTGATATTGCCGGAAAGAAACCGTACCTGTTAAGGGCACCAAATCTCGAAGAGCCGTCAAGACGGGCAGAACCTTGTATTAGGTACTTATTTTTAAAAGAATAGTTTACTCTGGCAAAATATGACTCTAAAGCCCAGGAAGTACCACCTGAACTGGCCGTAGTTCTTACAGACCCGGCAGATAATCTTCTGATGTCATTCCCTGGGAAGCCTGTTGCCGCTGCAAGAATATTCTCATAATTAGATTCTTGATAAGAAAAACCACCTAGCACGCTTACATTATGATCTTGATTAAATACTTTAGTATAACTTAAAGTATTATCAAAAATATAATTGACCTCTTGGTTTTGTCCTTCTGTAGCAGAACCTCCTGCTCCCCTTCCGCCATTAGTCAAGGTTGACAAGAAGGTTCTATCCTTTGTACTTAAGTAATCTACTGACAAACTGGACCTAAATACCAATGATGGTATTATTTTGTATTCAATTCCTCCAGATGCCAATAAACGATTGCTCGTAAATTTAAATGTGTTTTCAGTAGCCTGAGCAATAGGATTATCCACTGAAGAAATGGCATCTCTACCGTAAGTACCATCTGCATTATAAACCGGAACATGAGACCCTAATAAAAATGCAGCACTTACTACACCATTAATATTATTGTCGTTGTTTATACGGTTGTTTATTGAATTACTAAAACTGGAACTAAAAATTAATTTCAATTTGCTGGTAGCTTGATTATCAATATTAATTCTTCCGCTGTAGCGCTTATAATCCGATCCTACTACAATTCCTTTCTGATCAAACAAAGAACCTGAAATAGCAAACTTGGTTTTGTCATTTCCACCTCTTACTGCTAATTCGTAATTACTAATAGCTGCTTTTCTGAAAATTTCATTTTGCCAATTAGTATTGGCATAATCATTTGGATTTGCACTTAAGCCAAATTCAGAATTGTAGTTAGCTGTTCCACCCCTTCGGTTTCTAATTGCCTCGTTCATAAATTCGATATACTGCTGACCATTCAGAACAGGAATAGTTTTAGCCACTTCTTGTGTTCCGAGATATGTATTAAAACTAATTTTTGTAGGCTGATTTGCGCCTCTTTTAGTTGTAATTAAAACTACGCCATTTGCTGCTCTGGAACCATATATAGCTCCTGCAGCGGCATCTTTTAAAACATCAATAGATTCAATATCATTTGGATTAATATCGCTAAGCGAGTTTGTTAGCTGTCCTCCAGCACCCACCTGTGTATATGAACCTGTGTTAAGAGGAATTCCGTCCACAACATATAAAGGCTGGTTGCTTCCCGAAATAGAGCCAGGTCCTCTAACCCGTATAGAGATTCCGCCTCCAGGTGTACCGGAAGATTGTGTTACTAATACCCCGGCAGCACGCCCTTGTAGGGCTTGTTCTGTTGATAAAATAGGTTTATCCGCAATTTCAGAAGCTTTTATAGAAGACTGTGAACCGGTAACACTTCCCCTTCTTTGGGTACCATATCCAACCACTACTACTTCCTGCAAGCTCCGTTCTGTAGCGCGTAAACTAACATTGATTGAAGATTGAGTGCCAATTGTAATCTCTTGTGCAGTTACATCTGCACCCGAGATAACTAAGGTCTGACCATTCGCAGGTACACTGATAGAGTAAGTGCCATCTGTTCCCGTTACCGTTCCGATGGTTGTGTTTTTAACTTGTACTGAAGCACCCGGAACAGGTGCACCACTAGCGTCAGTTACCCTTCCGGTAACAGTTCTGTTTTGTGCTAAAAGCTGCAAGTTTAAAAGCAGCATTGATAGCATGACGATTAGAATTTTTCTCATGTTTTTTTGTTAAAGCATTTTTAAGTGGGCAAATCTAATGGAGGAAAGATTACATAGGCGGTTTTTTTTAGCAAAATGCTGCATCTCTAAAAGTTTTTTTGAATTTTTTTTCTTAGATCAACTTCAACCAATGGGCAATGTTCTTGCTTAAGTAATTGGTTTTATATTTATCAGTTTAGATACTTAGCAATCCACCGGTAAAGAAGATGTATGAAGAGAATCAAAACAATCAACCATTAATTACTACTAAAACATATTGAAGTTGGTTTAAGTACGGCAACTACATGAGCTAAAAAGCAGCTTAATAAAGGCTATTTAGCACCGGTATTAATAAAAATGGCTGCCTCAATTTTTGAGACAGCCGCTTATTAATTAAAACTTCATAATAAATATTATTGCTTTTTTAAGGTAAACTCGTAAGGTCCATATTCAGTTCCCGCCTCCCCCCAAACAATTTTTAAAGCAATTGTTTTAGCGCAAGGCGCTACAGAGTTTGGAGTACCTGATGTTCTTGCTGTAGGTGGAATTGGCGAATTGTCATAAGTCCAAGCTGTTCCTATAGTTTGTTTTACAATAGTAGTTGCAAGAGTAGCCGGGTCAACTGCAACAATGATAGGAATAGGGTTAACAACGGTGGGATAAATAAATGAAAAATGAGTAGCATCTATTCTAGTGAAAGCTATTACATCGCCTGCCTTGGTATCCTGCCATCCATCGGTTACTACTACAAAATTGCCCTGGTAAATATTAGGGTCATATTCAACTTTTGTATTGTAGGTTACCTGCGGAGTATAGTTAGGTTGGTTTAATACTCCTGTACTGCCATACCCAGCACCTACAACTGGAAAAGCTTCATATTTTAACCCATTGGAGTATATATCAACTCCGACCTCAAAAAAATCACAGGTTGCAGTAGGCGCCCCAAAAAGAGTAGCCAGTTGAGGACCTGTAAAGCTAACCGTAGCCGGATAAGTTGTTATACCCGCCTGTACTACTTTAACCGAACTTTTAATTCCGTTTTTAATTATAACAACATCAACTTTTTCGGGCCGGGCTTCATTTGGATAAACAGGGTTTAAAACCACTTTTCCGATAAAGGAAGCAATGGTACTTGGAACGACTTCAACAGTTGACCCTGCTTCTTTGGCGATTGTTATAACCGGAATGTTTACAACCGATGCTTTTTTAGGTAGTGCACCATCATCCTTTTTGCACCCGCCAAGTAAAACGGCTGCAAATGATATGGATACTATTATAGTTTTTTCATCATTATTTTTTTAATTAGTTATTATGGTTTCCAGAATATTTTATAATTCTCCGGCAGTTTCTGTACCGCCATTCACACCAATAGAATTTTCGTATAAGGTGCCGGTATGAAACAGGTCTTTTACATTGTTTGGATAAGCTATATAAGCGGTTCTTCCATTGGCATCAAACAGTTTGGGATAAGCGGATAAATAAGGTCCCCAAGCCGGAACTGAATCAATCCCTGATGCGCTTTTACGTAATACATTACCCCCTGCATCATATACGTTTCCAGAACCGAATCTTCCACCCCATGAACCATTTGAACCACCTCCAACTCTGTTCTGTGCCCCTGTTCCATAAAGGTTTTGATATTCAGGGAGGTTGGCAATGGTTTCTATAGAAGCAGAACTTTTAAAAGTTACATTCAATGGCTTTGCCCCTTTGCGTCCGCTTCCCGATTTTGTAGTTATAACCACTACACCTCTTGAAGCTCTGGAGCCATAAAGTGCTGCAGCCGCTGCTCCTTTAAGAATATTAAAGGATTCAATATCATTCGGATCAAGGTTAGCAAAACCACTGCCATAAGCACCCCCGGCATTTGTTTGCCCACTGGTTGTAAGAGACGTATTACTATAAGGTACTCCATCCACTACAATCAGAGGTTGTGTTTCTAAGCCTAACGAAGAATTACCGCGTATTTGAATTCTTGTGGCAGAACCAGGCACGCCCTGTGAAGTCCGAATATCTACCCCCGGAACCTTTCCTTGTAATCCTTT
>JAQBNG010000124.1 GCA_028288675.1 Flavisolibacter sp.
ATAAGTTAAATATTATTAGCCAGTATATTGAAAATGTTTAATTGCTGGTAAATCAGGCAAAAAATTATTCTTACAAAACAGCATTTTTAAAACTATTGTCATCGGACTACAACGATTTGGCGTATCACCGCCTTTTTGTAAAACAGTTTGAATCAGCTGTAGAAGCCTGTAAAAAAGGCCTCGCTATTGATCCCGCCAACAAAATCATTTATACAAACCTGGCGCTCGGGTATTTATTGTCGAAGAATTTTGCGGAGGCTGATAAATATTATCATCAGTATAAAGATTCATCATATGGAGGTAGCAATACCTTTAAAGAGGGTTTTTTACAGGATTTCTACGATTTTGAACTTGCCGGTGTTATTAATAAAAAAGAAAAAGATGTGTATGATAAAGTGAAAGCATTGAGGGAGATGTTAGAAGCTATGAAACCGGATAAGAAAAGGCGATGAAAAAAGGATGTGTAAAGGCGTTAAACATAACATAGAAAAAGGGTTTCAAAAAAAATTGAAACCCCTTTTTAATTTAACAACACAGTCGGTGTGAAACAGGCAACCAGCAACAGGCAAGTTGGAAAATGCAGTGTTGGTAACACATTCCGTGGGCGTTACCCGTAAAGTTCAAATTCGATCTATTTCTTCCCGCTCTTTTTTATAGGCTTGCCATACTTCTTCTTCATCTGCTCTTTACGGCTTACCCTTTTATTTACCTTACTGTTCTTTGCTGATTTTTGGTGAAAAGAGGCGCCCCTTTCTTCCGGCTTTGGAAGTTTTACCTGCACTTCTTTCATATACACCTTGGGCTGTTCATCTTCTGTCAATTCGGTTGAAATCTGTAGCTGTGACGGTAAAGGAGAAACAGGTATGGCGAACTTCATGAAACTTTCTATGGCTTCGCGTTCCTTCTCGTCTTTCTCGGTAATAAAGCTGATGGCCAAACCTTTTTTATCGGCGCGACCTGTGCGGCCAATGCGATGAATATAATCTTCCGGTGCATCCGGCAAATCGAAGTTAACCACATGGGTTACTTCAGCTATATCAATACCACGGGCAACAATATCGGTAGCAATGATAAACCGGTACGTTCCTTCTTTAAAGCTTTTTACAGTATTAAAACGGTGGTTTTGTTCTTTGTTGGAATGTATGACTCCGGCTGTACCAGGAAAGCCGGGTTCCAGTTGTTCATACAGCTGGTCGGCGAGTTTTTTAGTAGCTGTAAATACTACTACTTTAGTCATTGTAACATCATTGGTAAGCAATAATTTAAGCAAAGCCACTTTGGTGTAGAAATTGGGCACTTCATACGCGGTTTGAATTACATTTTCAACAGGGGTACCCGCCGGCGCTGCTTCCACTCGTACAGGATTGTCGAAGTATTCGTTCATCAATGCTTCTACTTCCTCAATGAGTGTAGCAGAAAACAACAGGTTTTGGCGGCGTTGCGGCAAGAGGCCAAGTATATTTTTTAGCTGTGTGCGAAAGCCAAGGTTAAGCATTTCATCGACTTCATCTATCACCAGTTTTTTTATTGATTTCACCTTAAATGCCCCGGTTACCGCAAGGTCATAAAGCCGGCCTGGTGTAGCCACCAACACATCAACACCATTCTGCAACTCCAGACGTTGCGTATTAATGTTCACCCCGCCATAAACACCTGCCACGTTAATACTTAAATGAGGTGATAAGCTTTTTACAACTTCAACCACCTGCATCACCAGTTCCCTGGTTGGGACTATTATTAAAATCTGGGGGTCCTTAGTTTTTGAATACTTCCATTGATTAAGCAATGGAAGTAGATAAGCCAGGGTTTTTCCTGTTCCTGTCTGGGCTATACCACATACATCAGCGCCACTCATCACTACAGAAAAAACCTTCTCCTGAATTATAGTAGGCCTGTTATAACCCAGGTCGGTCAGGGCAGTTAAAATGCGTTTATCAATTTTAAAATCGTTGAACATATATGTGGGTAAATAAGGGGCGAAGGTATGTCTTCAATAGAAAAGTTCAGGCCTTTGAAGAAGTGAAATAAAGGTCATTTTTCTGCCATGGTAAGGAACTAAGAAAGAAAGCCGCTTAGCAGACTGATACAACAAAGCACCGGCAATTAATGAAACAATATGTTTAGTTGTTGCTTAATTACTTACAGTGCTCTGTCGAGATGTACATAGCCACCATCTACATGAATCAACTGCCCGGTTGTGTGGCTTGATCTGGGCGAAAGAAGAAAGGCCACCATGGCTGCAATTTCTTCGGCGGTTGTCATGCGCTTTTCCAATGGTATTTTTGAAGTGATGTCTTTTAATTTCTCTTCCGGGCTGGGAAGCGTTTGAATCCATTTTTGGTAAAGCGGCGTAAAGCATTCAGCAACGATAACAGCATTTACCCTGATGCCATATTTTAATAGTTCTACCGCCCACTCTCTTGTCAGTGCATTGCGGCCCCCGTTTGATGCTGCGTAACCCGAGGTGTTGCCCTGGCCTGTTTCCCCGGTTTTAGAACCGATGTTTACTATAGCGCCTTTTGATTTAATCAACTGTGGCAAAGCATGATGCACGATCAAATAATAATGTACCAAATTTTTATGCAGGCTTTCAATGAAGGCTGTGTAGTTTCCGCTCTCCAGTCCTACTCCATCGTTCACTCCGGCATTATTAACAACGCCATCAATCCTACCAAACTTTTTAATAATTGATTTTACCGCCGTTTCGCATTCTTCGGGTTTAGTTAATTCAGCAACCACCTGGTGCGCCTTTTTATTGATGGAAGAAAGTTCATCAACCAGCTTCATGTTATCTTCTTCGCTGCGGCCTATGATTACCGGAATTGCATCTTCATTGGCCAGCGCTCTTACAATGCCCTCTCCTATTCCCTTAGCACCACCGGTTACAATTATTACTTTATCGTTCAATTGAAGGTCCATTTCTATCTTTATAGATTATAAAATCGAATTGCATTTTCACCAAAAATCTTTTGCTTTTCATTGGAAGAAAATGGTGAGAAATATTCATTTATAATTTCTATTGTTTGGCTGTATTCTGCAGCAACCAGACAAACAGGCCAATCGGAGCCAAACATTATTTTATCCGTACCAAAAGCATTTGTAACAACATCCAGGTAGGGTTTGATATCTTCCATTTTCCAGGCTCTCCAATCTGCTTCCGTTACCATGCCGGATAGTTTGCAATAGACGTTTGGATGTTTTGCCATTGCCGCCATATCTTCCTTCCATTCTTTTATCTCCCCTTTATTTATATATGGTTTGCCCAAATGATCCAGCACAAATTTTTGTTCTGGTAACCGGGCAACCAACTTCTTGCAAAAATTCAATTGATCGGGGAAAATAAGAAGGTCATAAGTAAAACCAAATTCCTGCAAGGCAGCAATTCCATTTATGAAGGCAGGTGTTAACATGAGGTCTCTTCGCGACTCACCTTGTAGTACATGGCGGAAACCTTTTATGATTTGGAATTGGTGAAAATGTGCCAGTCGCTCTTCAACATTTTCCGACTGTAAGTCAACCCAACCCACCACGCCTTTAATAAATGTATTAGCGTTCGCTAGTTCAACAAGGAAGTCGGTTTCATCTTCAGATTGGTCTGCCTGTACCGCTATACAACCATTTATGCCTGCCTGTTCTAAAAGAGGTTGTAGATCACCAGGTAAAAAATCTCTTTTTATAATTGACATGTCATCCCTTATCCAGCTATCACGTACCGGGTCAAACCTCCAGAAATGCTGGTGAGCATCAATGCGCATACGCAATTACGTTTTGCCTTGATGTTCCTAGTCCATCAATACCCAATTCAACAACATCTCCAGGCTTTAAATAAACCTGCGGATTCATTCCCAAGCCTACGCCGGCAGGTGTTCCTGTTGAAATCACATCGCCCGGCAAGAGGGTCATAAACTGGCTCAGGTAAGAAACCAGAAATGGTATCTTGAAAATCAGGTTTGATGTATTGCTTTTTTGTACCATTTTGCCATTCAACTTTAACCAAACGCTTAAATCA
>JAQBNG010000197.1 GCA_028288675.1 Flavisolibacter sp.
TCAAGAATTGAACTACGCGGCAAAGCGGCCAATGTATAGTGTCCTTTCTAGTAGCAGGGGCATTTTACTGCCAACATTAGAAGAAGCTTTAAAAAATTATAAAGAGGAAAGCGGCGTTTGGAAGAGACAAAAATGGATGCAGCAGTCCCGTGCCTGATTTAATCTTTTAAACTAAAAAGGCTATCCACAAATTCGTGCTTATCAAACACCAGCAGGTCTTCCATCTTTTCACCCACACCAATAAACTTAACCGGAATTTTAAACTGGGCGGCAATGGCCAGTACAATTCCACCTTTTGCGGTACCATCTAATTTAGTGATGGCTAATGCCGTAACATCTGTAGCCGCTGTAAATTGTTTAGCCTGCTCTAATGCGTTTTGGCCTGTTGAACCATCCAATACCAAAAGCACTTCGTGTGGTGCGCCGGGAATAACCTTCTGAATGCTCCGTTTAATCTTACTTAGCTCCTCCATCAGGTAAGCTTTGTTATGTAAGCGTCCTGCCGTATCAATCAATACTACTTCAGAGCCTCTTGCTACCGCACTTTGCACTGTATCAAAAGCAACAGCGGCAGGGTCGGAACCCATAGGCTGTTTTACTATTGGCACATCGGTGCGTTCGCTCCAGATAGTTAATTGGTCAACAGCCGCAGCACGAAACGTATCGGCGGCTCCAAGCAAAACACTTTTTCCTGCTTTTTTAAAATTGTAGGCAAGTTTTCCAATGGTGGTCGTTTTTCCAACGCCGTTTACCCCAACTACTAAAATTACATAAGGCTTGGTGGGGAGATCATTATCGAACGCATAGCTTCCCGCAGATTGCCCATCTACGAGAGTGGCTTCAATTTCAGCCTGAAGAATCTTATTGAGCTCCGATGTACTTAAGTATTTATCCTTTGCAACCCGTTGTTCAATTCTTTCAATAATTTGAACAGTGGTGTCAAGTCCAACATCGGCGGTGATTAATGCTTCCTCTAAATTATCAAGCACTTCTTCATCAACAATACTTTTGCCTGCAATGGCTTTTGTTACTTTAGAGAAGAAGTTTTCTTTCGTTTTTTGCAGCCCTTCGTCCAGGCTTTCTTTTTCTTTTTTACCAAATAGCTTATTGAAAAATCCCATGCTTATTTAGAGTTTACTTGAGTGTTTTTACAAATAAGAAAATATAAAACTGGACCTGCCAACGGAAGTAGTAAGACAATAAGCGTCCAAATTAGTTTCCCGTTAGTGTCTTTAAATTCTTCTCTGCTAATTTTCAATAGGGCTATAACTGATAAAAACAAATACAGTAACGGTAGAAGCGTCCAAAGTAAAAGGCCTGTTTCAGGTGTTAATAGCTCCATATTTTAATTTCCGGGTAAAGGTTGTTGCATTATGTTGGGCACCTTAAGAGTGGCGACGCAACAGGTGATGCCATGAAATTCCTCTGCTTGTTACCCGAAAATAAAAGTTCAAAATTTAAGCTGCAATATAACAAAGGAAAAATGAGTAAGGCTCGCTAGCGGATACTGGTAAAAACAAAAGCCGTCTATCAAACGATAGACAGCTTTATAAAAATTTATGCATCCACAACCTACTTGTGCGCTAAGAAATCCTTCACTTTATCTTTATGCACGATTGCTTCCTTAAAGGTATAAGCACCTGTTTTGGGGCTACGTACAGCTTTAATCACTTTGCTCCAGTTTTTTGCTTCGGCGGCTGCTCTTGCATCTTTTGATTTTATCGCCGTTTTTGCTGCTTTTGCCATATTGAGTTAATTTGAAAATTTGAAAATTAGCAGATTTGAAAATGCTGTTTCATTTGCACATTTTCCCATTTGCATATTTGCTAATTACTTAATTTCTTTATGAAGCGTTACCTTTTTAAGATTTGGATTGAATTTCTTCAATTCCAAACGCTCAGGGTTGTTCTTCTTATTTTTTTCAGAAATATAACGGCTGGTACCTGGTACGCTGGTATTTTTCTGCTCGGTGCATTCCAGAATAACTTGTACCCGACTTCCTTTCTTTGCCATTTTAAATTAATTTGAAAATTTGAAAATTAGCAAATTTGAAAATCATGCTTTTTCATTGCATATTTTCGCATTTGCAGATTTACTAATTAAATATGTTGTCCCTGAGCTCTTAGCCCCTTTACAACATTAAATAATCCGTTTTTGTTGATGGTTCTGATAGCATCAGTGGTAAGTTTCAACGTGATCCACTTATTTTCTTCTGCTAAAAAGAACTTCTTTGTTTGCAAATTCGGTAAAAACCGACGCTTCGTCTTTATGTTGGAGTGAGAAACCTTGTTTCCTCCAACTGGTTTCTTACCTGTAACCTGACATACTCGTGCCATGAACTCTTAATTTTAGGACGGCAAAAGTAGGGGAAACAATCCAGAATTATAAAGAGCCAGTGAGATTTTTTAGGCGTTACAGAAATATTAGCAAATGTTTTCAAAGCTTCGCCCGTTAACTTCTACTATTTGGTCGGTGCCGATGAGCAGGCCGGTATCGGTTTCTATCATATCGCGACCCGAAACTGAATTCATTTTTACGATGTGGCCCTTGGTTTCTGTAATGCCGCCATCTACAAAACGGAACTTTACCGAAGCGACCCGTTTAAGGTCCATTAGTTCCTCAAGATATTCTTTGATACTATCCATAATCCAGGTTTTTATAAGCATACAAAGTTACTTACAACTGCTACTTTTCTTCCTTTTGCCTATCCATCATTTTCCTTTAGCTTCGCCACGCAAAAAGAGGAAATTTTGCCTCTTGCAAAAATCTAAAATCGCAAATCTTAAACCTGCAATATTATGGCATACGACGTAGTTGTTATTGGCTCTGGTCCCGGTGGTTATGTAGCCGCCATCCGTGCCGCACAGTTAGGCTTTAAAACCGCAATTATAGAAAGGGAAAGTTTAGGGGGTATTTGTTTAAACTGGGGCTGTATCCCTACCAAGGCGTTACTGAAAAGTGCACAGGTAATGGAATACATCAAACATGCAAAAGACTTTGGTATTGAAGCCACTGGCCAGCACAATTTTGAAGCCGTGGTAAAACGCAGTCGTGGTGTAGCCGATAAAATGAGCAAAGGTGTACAGTTCCTTATGCGCAAGAACAAGATTGACGTGATCATGGGCTTTGGAAAACTGGTTGCCAAAGGAAAAATAGAAGTTACTGCCGCCGATGGTGGAAAACAAACCGTAGAAGCAAAGCATATCATTCTTGCAACCGGTGCCCGCAGCCGCCAGTTGCCAGCCATGCCGGTTGACGGTAAGAAAATCATTGGTTATCGCGAAGCGATGGTTTTACCGCAGCAACCTAAAAGCATGATCGTAGTAGGAAGCGGTGCCATTGGCGTTGAGTTTGGCTATTTCTATAATACCATGGGAACGAAGGTAACTATCGTTGAATTTTTGCCAAGAATTGTTCCGGTTGAAGATGAAGAGATCTCAAAAGAGCTGGAAAAGAACTTTAAAAAAGCAGGCATTGATGTGATGGTAAACAGTGAAGTAACCAAGGTTGACACCTCTGGCAATGGCGTGAGGGCTACAATCAAAACCGCTACCGGGGAACAAATTTTGGAAGCTGACATTTTATTAAGTGCTGTTGGTATTCAGCCAAATATTGAAGGAATCGGGCTGGAAGAATTAGGCATCAAAACCGACAAAGGCCGCATCAGCACCGATAAATATTACACTACAAATGTTCCGGGTATTTATGCTATTGGCGATTGTACACCGGGGCAGGCATTGGCTCACGTAGCAAGTAAAGAAGCTATTATTTGCGTAGAAGCTATCGCGTATGCAGAAAAAAAACACGGTCACCAGCCCGAGATTTTAGATTATGCTAACGTGCCGGGTTGTACCTATTGTTCTCCCGAAATTGCTTCAGTCGGCATGACGGAAACACAAGCCAGGGAAGCAGGACATGAGATCAAAGTAGGTAAATTCCCTTTAAGTGCATCAGGCAAAGCTTCTGCTGCCGGACACACCGAAGGCTTTGTAAAAGTAATTTTTGATGCGAAGTATGGTGAGTGGCTTGGTACGCACATGATTGGTTATAATGTAACCGAAGTAATTGCCGAAACAGTTGTTGCGAGAAAGCTTGAAACCACTTACCATGAAGTACTGAATTCTATTCATCCGCACCCAACCATTAGTGAAAGCATTAAAGATGCAATAGAAGTAGCGTATGGCGAAGCGATACATTTATAGGTAAACGATTTTAATAATTAAAGGCATCCTACTTACAACAGGATGCCTTTTCCGTATCGGATACGGAACGAATATTATCGGATATTATCGTATCTGAAGCTTAGGAAAGCTAGCTATCCTTTTTCAAATATTCATGCTGTACGCTTTTATAAACACTCTTGCCTTATCATCCCGGCGCACGAGGAATCTTTGAACTGCATAGTAAAAGACGCCTGCAAAGAGCAGTTGGTAGCATCATACTTTATATTGTTTACTAAAGATGCTTCCTGCGTCAGCATGACAATGAACTGCTAATTGATTACAGCCATGCTTTAAACCTGTACGTTCCTTTATGAAGCTTCTTGTTCCATGTTGTTATGAAAGTAAAAGAGTGATTCTTTTTTATTCATCGACTGGAAGAATAAAAAACAACAAATCAAAGATTGCAACAAAAGCTTCATAGATATTCTTCCGCTGGCTACATAAAAACGATCTACTCTATCACCCCTACCCTCTTTAAAAAAGCAATAATCTCTTTATTAATTTCAGAATTTTTTTCCTTATCAAACTTGCCATGCAGGCCACCAGGAACAGTAATGAATTTGGTAACAACACCAGCCGCTTCCAACTGCTTATGCAACTCCACCGATTGCTGGTAAGGCACTGTTGGATCAGCATCGCCATGAACAATAAAAATGGGTGGATTAGCCTTGCTCACATAACTAATTGGCGAAACGGTTGCGGCGAACTTTTGATCTTTTGCATAACTGCCTAACCATGATGTAGCCGACTTGCTGGTTTTATTAGGGCCATAGCCCCAATCCCAAACATCGGTGATACCATACTTGTCAATAATGGCGGCAACCTTCACGCCATTCACACCAGGACAATTCGCATCAAAGCGATGATCGTTGGCCAGCATCCCTGTCATCAATGCTAAATGACCACCGGAACTTCCACCCATTACAACAATCTTATTCACATCAATATTTAAGGCCGCTGCATTCTTAATCAGGTACAGCAGGGCGCAACGGGAATCTTCTATAGCAGCTGGCGCTGTAGCCTGGGGAGTTAAGCGATATTCAATATTTGCCACCGCAAAACCGGCTTTAAAAAATGTATTGAAACCTGATTGCGATTCCTTCACACCATGGTTCCATCCTCCACCGTGAATGTTGATGATGACCGGCGTTGCCTCGCTGCTCTTAGGCAAATACATGTCCAGCCTGCCCTCCCAATTACCAATTTTTGTATAAACAATATTTAGCTTCGAGGTAAAACCTGCAGGTAATTCAACAGGTTTATACGTGCTGTCTTCCTGTGCAAAAACGGTGTAGACAGATGCAATAAATAAGACACTGAAAACTATTTTTTTCATCGTTATTATTTTACCTGATGATGCTGATTGTCTTTTTCAGGTTGGTTATTTTACCAATCACCTGCACGGTATAAATTCCCGATGCAAATTGATTCAACGGTATAGTTGCGGTAATAAAGCCCGGCGCTAAAAACACGTTCTTCAATGCCATTGGCCGTCCGCTTAAATCATACACAACAATGTTGGCAAGATCTGGCTCTGCCGAATAAACCCTCACCGTTAGCGTATTCGAACTGCTCATAAAAGCCTGCAGGTTAGCGGTACCGGTACCTGTTGCCGGGTAAATTGTAAGCCGTCCGGGTACCTGTGTAATGTTATAATTGGCAGCCGTAGTACCAACGACATCTATCGAATAATAACCCGGTGCGGAATTAGTTCCGGCCGTTGTACTCACAACAGGCTGCGTTGCCAGAACAGCCGGCGTGTGGCCTAAAACAAATCCAGTATAGGTAATACGGAATGGTGGATTGGCTTCACCCTGGATCTTTGTTGTATCCATTGCTCTGATAGTAAGTGCCGCTTTATTTACCGTCAATGTTTGAGATACGTTTGGTGCAGGAAAAAATAAGTCACTTCCTGCTTGTGATGCTGTAATGGTGCTTGTTCCCGCTCCAACAATATGAATGTTGTTACCCACGATTGTTGCAACCGAAGTATTACTGCTTGTGTAGGTAATTGGTATAGTGTTGTTAGTACTTAGAGCACCTATTCCAAAATCGACAGCCCCATACGTTTTTATCGCCGGTGCAGCAAACGTTATCGTTTGCGGTGAACGTGGCTTTATAATCAGCGAATCGTTAATGAATGTGATGGCATAATTAGCTGCTGTTGCGCCGCTAACGGTTATGAGATAATTGCCTGCCGGCGATATTGTTGTTGCTGTTGTTGCAAGTACGGCGGGTGTAGATAAAACAGAAGCCGTTTCTGCCAATACAAATCCTGTATATGTTGCTGTTAATGCAGGATTAGGATCACCTTCCGGCTTTGTTTTTCTATCAGCTTTAATAGTTAATGGCGCTTTGGCCACTGTGAGGGTTTGCGATATGTTAGCCGCCGGATAAAATCCATCTGTAGCCTGTTGTGCAGTGATAGTTGTTATGCCAACTCCTACAATATGAATGTTACTGTTTATAATAGTTGCCACTCCTGTATTGCTGCTGGTATATGTGATGGGTGATGTTGTATTACTGCTGATAACACCAGCACTAAAATCAGGATTGCCGTAAGTTTTATCGGAGATAGGATTGAACACAAACGGATTGGCCGGCGGCCTTGCCCCTACACTAAATTGGCCGAAGCTGCTAAACAAAGTATCAGCTGTATTGGCTGTATTATCTCCTACACCAAATGGCAACGACCATGATGATCCTGTATTTTTTATAATGCCTATTTCAGAGTTGGCAAACGTGGCCATGGTAGAACCTTCCAGTGCATCCATCCATTGCAATTGAACATTGCTGTTACCGGTTCCTGCGGCACGATTGATGTTCCATACCGCATCAACCACTGTTTGCTTTTGCAGTGAAGTGAAAGGAGTTCCCGTTGGCAGGCCATTGGTTGTGATACCGCTAAAAACATTGATCGCAAAATCAGAGCCGGTTGCGGGATTTAAAGTAACAGGTAAGTAATTGGCTGACGTACCTATCGGAAACAAAGAACTGCCTGACATGCCATCTCTTCTGAATATACCAGCATCTCCTGCCGCATTTACACCGGTGACAAAATAAGCAGCACTGCTATAGCTGCCAGCAAGTGTAGCAGAAGGCAAAAGGCGCAATGTATCCAACGGACGGATTGTAGCCTTTGTGGTAGCCTGCAGACTACCTAGAATCGACACACTTGCATTAGTAGTAACAGGTGCATTGAATAGCACATTGCCTGTTGTAATAATAGGCATTGTAGCAGCTGTGGAAATACCGAATGGTGCAACCGTTGGAGCATTGATGGTGTAGTTGATACCATCGCCATAAAACTTTGTATCAACTACAGCAACTGAACCATTCACCGGATCAAAGCCTGCTGTATTTGCAGTAATTAATGTTGAAGCGGTACTGCTGAAACTTAGTGTAACATTTGACGCCGTAGCAAGAGCAGGACGTGAAATATAAATACTGTCAAAGGCTGCTGTATAGCTTACTACTGTTGTATTAGGAGAAAGTCCTGCACCGGTTACTGAAATACCCCTGTTGAAATTATTGGCGCCTGTTACACCGGTTATTAAGTAAGAACCGGTTGTTGTATTGCCTGTGCCATTAACAACCGCACTGCTACTTCGTGCAGTAAATGTTCCGGCCCCGGTAAGCTGGCTCGTGCTAAAATCTATCTGTCCGTTTATTGTTGCCGATCTATTTACTGTGATGCTTTTATTCAGCATAACAGCGGCTTGATCTGCAACAGTTAAAGAAGGGATTGTTATCGTTCCTGTTCCTGAAATTGTTTGTGTAGTATTTCCTGCAAGTACAACCTCATTTGTGCTTGTTGCTGCAGATGTAAGTGCTCCATCCACAGTTATATTTCCCAATACAACAGTTTGCCCACTGGTATGTGTAATGAAGGTGCTCCCGGAGCTCACGGTTAAATTATCTATCCTGTTTACTGTACCATCGGCGGTAAGCGTTGCACCGTTTTGTACAATGATGTTTGCGTATGCTTTTCTATTCAAAAAAGTACCAAAGCCTGTTAATGGATTAGATACCCTTACAATTAAATTTGAACCGGGCTGAAAATCCACCGGCTGAAATGTAGCGCTACTCCCCATAGGACTGTAACCGCCATCATAATACAAATTAGCACCTGCCTGAAACAATACCCACTTCTCACTTGATTGAGTTGAATTACCGAATGCATAAGCAGCGGATGCGGCCGTAATATTTGTAAAGAAGTTTGACCCATTAGTAAATACCAAAGAACCCGGTGCGCCGGCAGTAGTATTTCTAATGGCTGCCTGCAAACCGGTAACCATACTGAAGTTTCCGCTCACTCTCCCGGTATTGGTTGCAGCCATTGCCAGCACTACACTCCCTGGTCCATTACTCAAAGTAAGCGAGCAGCCGCTCTCTATGACAAAATCATCGCCAGTTGCACCAGCTATGGTGATAGTGGTAGTTCCGCTGGCAGATCGATTCAAACTGATGGCCGCATTGTTAACAAACTTCAGCTGCCCACAGCTGGCCCCGCCGCTTGAAGTCACCATAAAAGCCGGAACGGGATTTCCCAGGTTGGTTCCATCAAAAATTAATATATCTAAAACATTTGTATTAGAAGTTCGTGAACTACCTGTTCCGGTAATATCCGTATTCCAGTTGGAAGTGACATTGATACTGTCGCCGAGATTGCCCACCCAATAATAAGTGCCCTGCGCCTGCACAAAAGCAATACTTAACGTAAGAAGAGCAGCAAGTAAAAATCTTTTCATATAGCAACGTTTAAAAAGTTTATAGCAGTTTTTTTGTTTATA
>JAQBNG010000231.1 GCA_028288675.1 Flavisolibacter sp.
AATATGCCTTCGCTGATGGCCCGACCACGAGGTTTTGGCGGCGGGGGTGGCGGTGGCCGCGGTCCCCAGGAGATACCCGGAACTGATCCCGTGAAAGAAGCCCTGGAAAAAATTGATGGCTTTAAAGGATTTCTCCGCGAAGCAAAAGCTTATAATAGTTTAAAAACGCCGGATGAAACCAACCTGAAATACGCAGCTTTCAAGGGTCTTTTTGATGGCTCAAAGAAATTTTATGTTCATGCCAGTACGGTAAAACAAATTTTATTAGCTATCGACCTTGCTAAAGAATTTAAGCTTGATATGGTAATTGTTGGAGGAGAAGATAGTTGGCAGGTTGCCAATCTCCTAAAGCAAAATAACGTAGCTGTAATTTTAAGCTCGCCACATAGCCTTCCGTTGTTGCCCGATGATGATGTGGACCAGCCTTATAAAACGCCGGCGATGCTTCAAAAAGCAGGGGTTTCGTTTGCCATCAATGATGATGATGGACAGACCCGTGGCCGCAATCTTCCTTTTATTGCAGGTACAGCCGTTGCTTATGGCTTAACCAAAGAACAGGCCCTTGCAGCCATCTCATCTAACGCTGCAAAAATTTTAGGTGTAAGTGATAAAACAGGAAGCATTGAAGTAGGCAAGGATGCCAATATCATTATCAGTGAAGGCGATATATTGGATATGAAGACAAATCTTATCACCCATGCTTTTATACAAGGCAGAGAGATTAGTTTAGAGAATCATCAAACGCAATTGTTTGATAAGTATAAGAAAAAATACGAAGCCAAAAAAGTGGCTTTCTAAACATCTTCTATGCTGACATAAAAAGAACGGGCTGTTTAAAACAGCCCGTTCTTTTTATGTAGATTATTCCTGAATTCTTTACTGTCCTAAATTCAACGGATAGGTATAAGCCTCGCCGTAACCAGGATAAATTCCTGTAATGCGCACCGTTCCCACTAAGTTTTGCATTGCTTCGTTTAGGTCTTCCAAAGTGTTTATTTCACGTTCGCCTTGTGGGGTAATAATACCGGTAATTATAAAGCCTGGCTGAACACGGGCCCTTGCCAAAATGCCATCAGCAGCAACTTTATTTACAACTACCCCGCCATCAACTCCAAACTTAGTAGCCTTTGTTTTATCAACAGTTGCCAGTTCGCCTCCAATACGTACTCCGACGTTCGTACTTACTACATCAGTCTTTTTTTTCAAAGCAACCTGTACTGTATATTCTTTACCACCACGGAAGTAGGTTACCGGTACCTTATCTCCCGGACGAAACCCGGCAATTTGAGCACTCATTTGAATACCAGATGTAATCATTGAGTTATTAACCTTTGTTATAAGGTCTCCTTTTCTTATTCCGGCTGCAGCCGCACCGCCATCAGCAGATACACCGCTAACTGCTACGCCTTCTACATTGGCGGGAAGGCCAAGACTTTTTAATTGCTCTTCGTTCAACCCTTCAGTTGGCTGATAGCTTATTCCAAGATAGCCACGCTGTACATCGCCAAACTGGATAATATCACCAACAATTTTTTTCACAATATTTACCGGGATGGCAAATGAATAGCCAGCATACGTACCGGTAGGAGCAAGGATGGCGGAGTTGATACCGATTAACTGGCCATCGGAATTCACCAAAGCACCACCACTGTTTCCCTGGTTTACAGCAGCATCGGTTTGTATAAATGATTCAACCGGTGTATCGCCTCGTTTTGTTTGACGGGAGTTAATATTGATACTTCTGCCGGTGGCAGAAACAATACCTGCTGTAACTGTTGTTTCCAAAGTGAGCGGGTAGCCAATTGCTAAAACCCACTGCCCAAGTTTAATGCCTTCCGTATTACCATAAACCATAAACGGTAGTTTAGTGCCATCAACCTTTAAAACAGCTAAATCAGAGCTCGGGTCGCGGCCGATAACTCTTGCTTTATAGGTTTTACGATCATGCATGGTAACGTTTATTTCATCTGCTACATTACCAGTTGCCTCGTTTGTAATAACGTGGTTATTAGTAACGATATAACCATCTTCACTGATAACAACACCACTGCCGGAAGCTCTTTGTTCAGGAATCATGTTCGGGCCGTATTCGCCAAATACATCGCCAAAGAAATCATCCATCATACTACGGCGCCGGGGCAGGTCATTGGACACTTTCTTAGCAGGGATCTTGGTTTTAATATGCACCACGGCTGGTACAGCTGCACTTGCCGCTTTAGTAAGATCCACAGGGTCGGCGGGAGAAAAGTTTTTTCCATCAAAATAGCCTGCATAGTTAGCAGGTAAACCATTAACCGCAGTTCCCACATGTTCAGCTTTATTGTAGGTTGCCTTATGGTACAACGCAACGCTTCCCACTGCAGAAGCGGCACTGATAAAAACGACTAGTAAGAGTTGTTTAAATTTCATAGTTCGTGTGATTTATTTCGTTATTGATAACTGTCAAATAATATGCCTTAGCATAACAAAGTAACGATGTGTCATGACTTTTAAAAAACCGCACAACCAGTTTAACAAACCGTTACTAAGGTTTTCGTAGTACTAAGTTAAAGCCCTTAAAAATTCCATGGTGTCCATTCCATCGGCAAAGTCGCAAATTCCCGGCTGCTGTGCAGCACCAAAAGGCGTAGCCGGCCGTCCAATTATGCATTGAATTTTATCATTTTCAACTACGGAATTTTTGGCAGTCTCTATGTCAGTATAATACTCATAATTCAATTGGCTGATAGGAGAGAAGGGCGATGGATCTTCTATAACCAACAGACTTTCATTGCTCATGTAATACTTATGATTAAGTAAATGAATGGCAAGATTATAATCATAATTGTTCTTGTATTTCTGATGATTGCTTAGATAATCGTACTTCTTAAAAATAGTTAGCAGCCGTTCAAAATTATAATCCTTTGGTACAAAAAGTTTGGTCACGTTTCTACAGCCCAACCCAAAATATTGATACACATCATCAGCTAAAGATTCAAGTTCCTCATCAGTTTCTTCCCCGGTTAAAATGGCAACAGAGGTCCTGTTCCTTCGAATAATATGCGGGTACCTGTTGAAATAGTATTCAAAATATCCTGATGAATTATTACTGCCCGTCGCTATGTAGGCATCGCAGCCTTTTAGCATGGCACTAATAGTAAAATAGGTTTCCGCTTCTTCTTTCCACTCTACCAGTTTTTTTATAAGCGCCTTTAGCAGCACATCGTCTTTTGATGAGAGTTTTATATGAGCGTAATGGCCGGTTAAAAATGTGCAAAGCAAATCATGAAATCCTACCAAAGGAATATTGCCTGCCATTACAATTCCTACCTTTTTCGGGGCAAAATTTTGTTGTGGGATATTGTAGTCATCAATCAATTTTTGAAGCTCATTCTCCGCCAAATACTGCTTTGTGATATTGCCGATCGATAGGTTTATAAACTCGGGTATAAACCAGGGGTTTTGAGCAGTAGCCTGCTGCTTCGCTATCATCCATTCTTCGTTATCCGACTTCATAAAGCTGGCTAAATCGAGTAGCAAGCTTTTTCTTTCTTGTAAATTCATTCCTGCCATTTAAATTTGGGGGCAAAAATAAATCACTGCTAAAGAAATAAATGTTATGGCTATAAAGATTACCGAAGAATGTATCAACTGCGGCGCCTGCGAGCCGGAATGTCCGAACAATGCGATCTACGAAGGTGGTGTAGAATGGGCAATCGCCGACGGAACCAGCGTAAAGGGAAGCTTTAGTTTAATTGATGGGACAGTAGTGGACGCCGGGCAGCGTAATGCTCCAATTGCCGTGGATACCTATTATATTGTTCCTACCAAATGCACCGAGTGCCAGGGTTTTCACGAGGAGCCGCAATGCGCTGCCGTTTGCCCTGTAGATTGCTGCGTTCCTGATGAGATGTACCGCGAAACCGTGGAAGATTTATTAGGGAAAAAAGAGCGGATGCATTTATAAGTACGCTACCTTTAGTTTCTAATTATAAAAGCAGTTAATAGCTGCTTATTAAGAACAGGTGATATTTCCTGTGTAAAAAGGTGAAGCTCTCAACAGACTTCACCTTTATTATTTCCAACCGTTCCGCCCTATCCCTAAACAGGGGTCTGACGAGAGTCTGTGATTATTGTCTTCCATTGCGGTATTCATCTTTTCCTTGTTTCTCTGTTCATTTTTTATGTACCCGGCATTTTACTGTTATGGCATCGTCTGTTGCGTCGCACTCTTGTACGGTTTGTAATTCTAATCAACGCTGTACAACCATTCTCTAATCATTCAGACTGTCTGCTATCATAAACACCCGTCCTTGTCATCCCGAGGAACGAGGGATCTGAGCTAAACTCTTTGAGTGACCAAGGCAAGTAGTAGTGCTATATGCAATGGTCGTTTACAATGCAGTTCAAAGATCCCTCGTGCCCCGGGATGACAAACTACCTTAATAATATATAGCAATCCTTTTGATGAACGGAGCGTCGCCAATGTCGCCAAATAGTAGCAGCAAAGCCGGTAACAAAAGCTCGAAAAATAGGCAAAGATTCAAGGGTTATAACTATGAAAAAGTTATGCTCCGGATTGGGAAGCATGTCTTTCGTACTTATAAAAGCCGGTCCAAAACAGCAGAAGGCCAATAAGAAATTGTATCGTTATCCAAAAAATAAAAGCCTTGCTGTGCAGCATAAAAATAGATACAAAAAACACCGCAAAGCCAACCTTTACATATTCCTCTCTATCCATTGCTTCTGCATATTGAACTGCCGTTAAGAGCGCCAGGCTCGCTATACCAGTGGTATAATAGGCAACCATCTCTGGAAAAGAAAGCAACGATCGACCATACAAAGCCAGGTACATCATTTCGGGAAGTAGGATAATGATATAAGTAACCAGGTATGCCAGTGCATAACTTACCCTGGGTAAAGGGAGGTTTCTGAAAAACGCCAGTTCGTTTTCGAAAAACTGCACTGATAAAAAAGGAATAATAAAATGTGCTAATAAAATAAGAAGATAAAAAAGCAAAAAAGAATCATTGTCGGCCTTGCCGGCGTTCCGTACAAGCACGACGTATAATAGAAGTACCGAGAATATTTTTAAGCCAACTAAAAGCAGCTTCTGACCGGTAAAAAAGTGATGAAGCAAGTAGGAAAAAAAGGGCTTGGGTAAGTTAATTCCAAGTGCGAATGTAGAAGCGGGCCTTAGCCAGTTATTCATTCGTTTATATATAGTATAGCTGCCACACGCAATAAGCAAAACCTGGAATGCCCCAATAACCAATACCGAAATAGTATAACCCTTTTTCAAACCAAAGCCCATGGCAACAATTGAGTAAAATAAAATTGGTGCATAAAGCAGGACCTGCAGGCCTGCATAAGCAAGTACCTGGGTTATTAAAGACAAAGCCTGCAGGTTATAAAGAAAGGTTCCTTCCTGGCTATTGGCAATTCGCAAAATAAAAAGCAGGCATTTTATTTCATAAAGAATCCAGAAGAAAAAGACGCCGCTCATTATTTCCCATGAACCTAAAATGCTTGTCAGCAAGGAGGCATGATAGCTGATTAAAGTACCGCCGTTAACAGTGCCGAAAAATATAAAAAAGAAGAAGAGAAAAAAACCAGCATTGGCCTTATAAAAAGAGGCAACAAAAAGTTTAAAAAGTGCATTCACCATGCTAACCTTTTATAATTGTTTTGTCCTGAACAACTAAGGCAACATGTGGCAATGTCAAGGGCTGATGAGAGCTGATGCAGAACATTATTCCCTTATTAACGCTTTCATTGATCAGTTCATTTAATACTACAACTGCTTCTACATCTAAAGTAGTAAAAGGTTCATCCAGCAAAATAACTTTTGCCTCTCCAATGAAAGCCAAAAGCAGGGATAATTTTTTAGTCATACCGCTGGAGTAGGAAGCCACTTTATTACACAGGTGCTGGTTCATACCAAAAGCCCCCGCCATTTTTTCAGTAAGCTTTATATTCCCAATCTTGGCTCCGGAGTAAAATTTAATAAGATCATTACCGGTTAAAAAGCCAGGGTATATAGGCTCGGCTCCTGCATGATTTACGTAAGTGGTGTATAACCTTCTTTGCCTTCTCATTGGAATGTTATCTACAGCAATATCTCCATCGAATGGAAGTAAACCCGCTACCGATTTCAAAAAAGTGGTTTTGCCTGCACCATTTGCGCCTCTCAGCCAATAAAGGGGTTGCTCTAATTGTAAAGCCGGTATATCAAGGATCAAATGCGGGCCGAAAACTTTTTTATAATCTTTTATCAGCAGCATGAATTAAAAATAGTTTTGTAGTGTAACCATTGAAAGGCCTTCTTTCAACTTTGGCTGATAATTAGCATTTAATAACGGCACAGGGTACGCCCTTTTAGAACTGGTAATATGTAGCTGACGAAACGGCTTTGACTGTAATCAGTAAGCGCTCATGCTTTACTTTTACAGCATGTTTGCCCCTCAATTTATTCCATATAGCCAAACCCACGCTTTTTCAAAGATTGTTACTGCCTATTTGGAAGGTGATGAAAACTTGCGAAGTTTTTTTTCGCAGCCATCAACTTTTGAAGGTATAAAAGCAAAGATTGAAGAGCGAAAAACCTTCGCCACAAACCGCATAGTGTTAGTGGATGTTTTAAAAGAACAGTATGCAGGTTTGCCAACAACTGATGCTGTACAGCAAAATTTAGAACAACTTTTATCGCCACACACATTTACTGTCTGTACGGCACATCAACCAAATTTATTTACCGGACCTCTATACTTTGTTTATAAAATTTTGCATGTTATTAAGCTTACACGTTATTTAAAAGAACAGTTACCGCAGTACAATTTTGTTCCTGTTTATTACATGGGTTCTGAGGATGCCGACTTTGCAGAATTAAACCATACTTATGTAGATGGCAAAAAAATTGAGTGGAAGAAAGAACAAAGAGGAGCGGTAGGTCGGATGGTGGTTGATAAAACGTTGGTTCAGTTAGTTGACGAACTGGAAGGTCAACTGATTGTTCAGGAATACGGAAGGGAAGTGATAGAATTGTTGCGAAGATCTTATGCCAATGGTAAAACCATACAGGCTGCAACCTTTGAATTATTGAACCAATTATATGGTGCATACGGTTTGGTGGTTTTAATTCCCGACCATCCCGCTTTCAAAAAGCAAATGAAAAAGATCTTTGAAGATGATCTGTTTCATAACACACCATCCGGTATTGTTCAACAAACATCAGAGAGGTTAAGTAAGCATTTTAATGTGCAGGCGCATCCAAGAGAAATCAATTTATTTTATTTGAAAGATGATATACGGGAACGGATTGAAAAGAAAGAAGATCGCTTTACAGTACTGAACACAGAACTCTCTTTTACCGAAAATGAACTAAGAAAAGAATTAGAAGAATACCCTGAACGGTTCAGTCCGAATGTAATATTGAGAGGTCTTTACCAGGAAACAATTTTACCCAACCTTTCTTTTGTTGGAGGCGGCGGCGAATTGGCATATTGGTTACAGTTAAAAGATTTGTTTGCACATTATGGCGTTCCTTACCCGGTGTTGATGCTGCGTAATTCGTTTTTAATGGTAGAGGAAAAATGGAAAGAAAAGATTGAAAGATTAGGTTTGAAAGTAACCGACTTTTTTCAACCGGAAGATGAGTTGATGAAGCAAATTGTTACAAAGAATGCAGCTTATCCTGTTTTACTAAATGGTAATTTAGAAAAAGCTTCTGAATTATTTGAGCAGATAAAAGCACAAGCCCTGCAGGTTGATTTTACTCTATCAAAGCATGTGCATGCGATACAGGCAAAATCGTTAAAGGCTTTGTTGGGATTAGAAAAGAAAATGCTTCGTGCCGAGAAAAGAAAATATGCCGATCAGCAACGACAAATTCAAACTATTAAAGCGGCGTTATTTCCAAACAATGGCTTGCAGGAAAGAGTAGAGAATTTCAGTGGTTTTTATGCGAAATGGGGGAGAAGTTTTATTGAGGAACTGTATAAGAATTCTTTAGCCCTGGAGCAGGAGTTTACAATTCTTATACAAACAGATTAAGCGATCTTATGAAGTGTATTGATTTTCTCCATCACTTCGTCAGCCAAACTCTTTTTATAATCAGCTACTTTTTTTGATACTTCTTCATCAAAAGCTCCAATCATTTGTGCTGCTAAAATGCCGGCATTCTTTGCGCCATTCAATGCTACTGTTGCTACAGGTACGCCACCAGGCATTTGTAAAATAGACAGTATAGAATCCCAGCCGTCTAAAGAATTGCTGCTTTTTATAGGCACGCCAATTACGGGCAGAGTTGTAAGTGAAGCCACCATTCCTGGCAAATGAGCTGCGCCACCAGCGGCGGCGATAATAACTTTTAATCCACGATCTTTTGCCGATTGTGCATATTCAAACATGCGTTGCGGAGTACGATGTGCTGATACGATCGTAAGTTCAAATGGAAGTCCAAAATGTTTTAAAATATCGGCTGCAGCCTGCATTATTGGTAGGTCGCTATCGCTACCCATAATTACTCCGATTATAGCAGTTTGAAGTTTGTAGTTTGGGGTTTGGGGTTCAGCCATTGTCAATATTTGCACTAAAATAGAGCATCGAAAAAGAACTATCTAACCAAATCACCGCGCAGCCTGAGCAATTCCGTCTCAGACAGTTTTAAATTATATCTCGCATTGATCAGATTTGTTATCGTTGCAGAAACATTTTCTTCTGCTTGTCTTAGTTCGATAAACGTTGTCCGTCCTAAACGATAGCGTTCTCTTTCAATAAATAAATTCTCTCTTGCCAATATAACATTTGAATCCAGCACAGTAACAATTTGTTTTTGTCCCTGGTAGTTTCTAAATGAGGTAACAAGTCCTGAGTTAAGCAACGATTCCTGCGCCTGGTACTGCAACTGCTGAAAGCCTACCGCTAATTGTGATTGACGAATTTGCTGGCGTACTGTAAAATTATTCAGGATTGGAACAGAAACAGAAATGCCATAGTTAAACCCACGGTTCAAATTGAATAAAGTAGAGAACTGATTAATAGCCTGGTTGTTAGAAGTGCGGCTAAAGTTGTAGGCGGTTACCAAAGAAACAACAGGGTAACGATTTGCCTTTGCTAAACGTACCTCCAATTCTGCCGCTTCTATATTAACTCTCGCTGCCTGCAACTGCGGACTGCTTCGGGTTAAATCATTCATCAGGTTTCCTAATAATAAATCTGTATTTACAGGAATAGTGTCACTCACTTTATAATCTGCGCCTGGCGCTACATTCATTAATTGGTTAAGCTCTTGTCTACGCTGGTCTATTAAAACGAGTTGGTTAATTTGAGCTGCCTTGCTATTGTTTAAGTCAATCTGCGCCTGTAATACATCCGGCCTGATGCCAACACCAATATCAAATTTATATTGGGCCAGGCGTAATCGGTCGGAAGCAAAAACAATTTGCTCTTGTACATTCCTAAGTTGTTGTCCTTGCCGTACAATATCATAATACGTATTAACAACCGATGCTACAGAATTGATCACAGCATTCTTTATGGTTAAACTTCCCTGCCGTGTGGCTATATCAAGGCCATTTCGTAAGATGAACATTCTAAATCCATCAAACACGGTCCAGTTTAAATTTATAGCTGCGTTCAGGTTATTTGATTTGATGCCTGATCTGTCTTTTTCAGAACCATCGGCAAGTGTTTGCTTTTGATTATTATTATTGAATAATAAGTTTGTAGTTCCGTTTAAACGGGGCAGGAAAGCGGCATTCCGAAAATCATAATTAATGGCCGCTATTGCAGAATCATTACGGGAAAGCAGGATGTCGTAATTATTTTGCAAGGCATAGGCAACCGCCTGTTCAACAGTTAATGAATCCTGAGCAAACGATGTATTACCAAAAAAGGCGGCACTAAAAAAGAAAATAAATTTTTTCATCAGTTTAATATCGGGCACCTTCTAATTGTGCTTTTGCATTTTCCTCATCCATTTTTTCCAACTCATTCGCCTTATGCTTCGATGAAAGATAAGAGTACATAGCAGGTATAACAAACAAGGTTAAGATTAATGAAAAGATGATTCCACCTACGATCACAATTCCAAGAGGAATGCGACTGGTAGCTGCTGCGCCTAACGACAATGCAATTGGCATTGCACCTAAGGCCATTGCTAAAGAGGTCATCAATATCGGACGTAAACGTTGCTGTGCGGAATAGATAGCTGCATCCGTTTTCTCCATTCCATTTTTACGGTTCTGGTTGGCAAATTCAACAATTAAAATTCCATTCTTGGTTACCAGGCCAATCAGCATGATCATTCCTATCTGTGAGAATATATTAAGCGTTTGATCAAATATCCACAGCGACAACAAGGCACCTGCTATCGCCAATGGAACAGTAAACATGATAATCAATGGGTCAATGAAACTTTCAAATTGCGCTGCAAGAATTAAGAAGATCAATCCTATTGCAAGAAAGAACGCAAACCCGATATTGCTGCTGCTTTCCTGGTACTCACGTGAAGAACCGCTAAGTGATGTGGAGAAGGTTTCATCTAACAAAGGTTTTGCAATCCGCTCCATTTCCGCAATGCCATCACCAACCGTTTTGCCCGGTGCTAAACCCGAGGAAATAGTGGCTGCTTTAAACCGGTTAAAATGAAAGATAGTGGAAGGCGTGGTAGCTTCTTCAAAGGTCACTAAATTATCAAGGCTAATCATTTCTCCGGCACTGTTGCGGACATAGATTGTTTTTAAATCAGTAGGGTCATCACGGTCGCTGCGCACTACCTGCCCCATAACCTGGTATTGCTTTCCCTCTTTGGTAAAATAACCTAAGCGCCTGTTGCTTAAAGCCAGGTTCAGTGTGTTTGAAATATCTTCGACAGTAACACCCAATTGCGCTGCTTTTAGGCGATCAACATTAATGCGTAATTCGGGCTTATTAAACTTTAAATCAGCGTCAGCCCCTTGTAACACAGAACTTTTTGAAGTCTCCTCTAAAAATTTGGGAAGGATCTGCGTGAGCTTATCAAAATTATTATTCTGCAAAACGAACTGCACCGGCTGTCCGCCACGCCGGTTTTGTTGAATAGTTTGATCCTCAATGGCAACGGCACGGCCTTCGGTATATTTAAAAAGATTACGATTGATCATGGCCACAATATCTTTTTGTGACCGGTTTCGTTCGCCCGGAGGGCTAAGGGTTGCTCTTACAAAACCAGTATTTGCCGAACCACCACTGGAGCCTGGTGCCGTTAATGATAAAACAGTTTGTTTCTCAGGCACAGAATCCAATACAAGATTAGTAAGCTTGTCAATAAAAGCATCAGTGTACTCGTACGAGCTTCCCTCAGGTGCGCTTACCTGGAGGCGAAACTGGCTGCGATCTTCCATGGGTGCTAATTCGGATTGAATAGAACCACCGATAAAATAAATGATAGCAGGACAAACGCCAAGAATAATAACGATTGCTATCCAACGAACCTTCATAAAGCGGGTCAGCAGTGATTTGTAGCCATTTTCCATACCGCGGAAGAAAGGCTCTGTTTTGGTATAAAACCACGAATGTTTATGAACCTTGCCACTAAGCTTTATGTTAAGTACCGGTGTAAGGGTCAGCGATACAAAGGCTGAAATTAAAACAGCACCCGCCACTACAATTCCAAACTCGCGGAACAACCGTCCGATAAAGCCTTCCAGGAAAATGATGGGGAGGAACACAACAGCAAGTGTTATAGAAGTAGCGATTACCGCAAAGTAAATTTCTTTGGAACCTTCTATCGCTGCCCTGTATTTATTCATGCCGGCTTCCATCTTTTTGTAGATGTTCTCGGTTACCACGATACCATCATCCACCACCAAACCGGTAGCTAATACAATGGCTAGCAGGGTTAATACATTGATGGTAAACCCGCAGATGTACATGATAAAGAAGGCGCCGATAAGAGAAACCGGTATATCAATAAGTGGGCGAAAAGCGATTGCCCAATCACGAAAGAAGAGATAGATAATCAGCACCACCAGTATGAAGGAAATCAATAAAGTCTCCTTTACCTCAGAGATAGAGTTTTTAATAAATTTTGTCTGGTCAAGTGCTATGTTAAGTGTAAAGTCTTTAGGTATCTCTTTTTTTAGCTGGTCTAAACGCTTATAAAATTCATCGGATATAGCTACATAGTTAGAGCCCGGCTGTGGAATAAAAGCTATTGCGATCATAGGAATACCGCTTTCCTTTAAGGCGCTTTCTTCGTTCTCCGGTCCAAGTATAGCCTCTCCTATATCACTTATCCTTACCGTGCTGCCACCTTCGGCTTTAATGGTGATATTATTAAACTCTTCCTCTGTATTGAGTCGACCAAAAGTGCGAACAATCAGTTCCGTTTTACTACCAGAGATCTTACCGCCAGGCAATTCAACATTTTCACGCAGCAAGGCATTTTGTACATCAGAAGCAGTAAGGTTATAGGAAGCCAATTTTTTAGGGTCGAACCAGATACGCATTGCATAACGCTTTTCTCCCCAGATCTGCAGGCCGCTTACACCCGGAATAGTTTGCAACCGTTCTACAAGAATGTTATTGGCATATTCCGTAACCTGTAACTGGTTGCGGGTATTGCTTTGTACGGTCATGGAAATAATAGGGTCCGATGAAGCATCTGCTTTTGAAACTACCGGTGGTGCTTCCAAATCTGTTGGCAGCGACCGGGATGCCTGTGATACTTTGTCCCGCACATCATTGGCTGCCGTTTCCAGGTCTATACCCAAATCAAATTCTACGTTGATGTTGCTGCTTCCCTGCCTGCTGCTTGAGGTAATGTTTTTTATACCGGCAATACCATTGATAGCCTTCTCTAATGGCTCAGTGATTTGTGTTTCAATAATATCGGGGTTAGCGCCGCCGTAAGAGGTGCTAACACTAATGTTCGGAGGATCAATAGCCGGGAAGTCCCGAACCCCCAGAAAGTTAAAGCCAATGATACCGAACACTATAATAATAATGCTTAGTACAATGGCAAAAACGGGTCGTCGTACACTTAATTCAGATATATTCATAACCTCAGCTCAGTCCTCTCCAATAAAGAGGATGTTTTTTAGAAATTATTTAGTTGCTGTTTTTGTACTGTCAGCAGGCTTTTGTCTTGGTGCTATTTGTTTACCATTTATTGATGACAGTGTTACTTTGGCTTCTGGCCGAAGACTTAGCAAACCAGTAAGCAAAACAGTGTCGCCCACTTTTAAACCCTTGGTAACCTGCACCGTTGCCGAATCCCTGATACCGGTTTCCACATCAACAAATTTTGCTACACCACCCTGGTAGATGTAAACTTTTTTTCCTCTTGCCTGTGGAATAACTGCTTGTGTAGGAATCATGATGGCATCGGGGTCAGGGGCAAAATTCAATATCACTTTTGCAAAACCTCCCGGAGTTAATCCACCGGCATCGCCTTGCACTGCTGCCCGTACCTGCATAGTTCTTGTGTTCTCGGTAATATTAGATTCTGAAGCAACGATCCTTCCCGTATAGTTCTTATTCGTTCCATCTACTTTAAAGTTCACAAATTGGCCGGCCTTAATTTGTGGGATATATTTTTCAGGAACTGTAAAATCCATTTTTAAATCGCTGGTCTGGGTGATGGTAGTCATTATAGAAGCCGGGCTTACATAAGCGCCTACGCTTACCATGCGAAAACCAACCTTGCCGCTGAATGGGGCACGAATAACAGTTTTAGCGATCTGTGTTTGAATGATAGATATATCAGCCGACGTATTGCTTACGCCTAACTGGGTTGTCTCATAATCCTGCCGGCTGATGCCGCCTATCTTCAATAATTCTTCGGAGCGGCTTTCGTTTTGACCCGCAATTTTTTTCTGCACCTGCAGCTTGCGTAACTGCGCCTGCAAGTCAGCATCATTTAATTTAAAAAGCGTAGCGCCTTTATTTACAAAGGCCCCTTCTTTAAAATAAATGCCGGTAATTAAACCGGCTACCTCGGGGTGGATCTCAGTGGTTTCATTGGCTACAATTGTTCCGGGAATCTCAATATTGTCAAGCAAGGTAGTCGTGCTTACGGTCATTGCTTCAGCCCTTACCGGTGGACGTTGCGAACCACCTTTTTGAGCCTGCGCGGCCTGCTTTTTTTTATCTGAGTTGCAGGAAAGGAGAAACAAAAGGAATATAGTAGTGCTATAGCTAATAAATCGTAAGATCATTCGATGGGTAAATGGTTAAGGTTGCAAAAATAAAGAGGAATGCCCAGCCTCCCTGTAGGAAAGTTTGTTAAGCTTGCCTTACTTAACCTTAATTAACCTTAGCAGTATAAGGGCAGGCACTGGTTTACGAGTAGATAGTAATTGAATATACGGCACCTTGACAAAAAACCACTTTAATGTAGGTATCGTAGTGCCATTTTATTATGCACATTTAATTGATTAAATGATGGCCTTAGCCATCAATGACATTTGCTGCAAACTGCCTACGGCTTACTCTTATCTTTTGCAACGACTGTCAATGTTTGTTTAATTTTATTGGCCTTATGTACAAGGTCGGCTTTTTCATTACTCAGCACGGTGATATGCCCCATTTTGCGGCCGGGCTTTGTTTGACGCTTACCATAGATATGTACGAAGGCGTTATCAATTTTCAGCACTTCTTCCAATCCGTCGTACGCTGCATCTCCGCTTTGCCCATCGCTTCCGATAATGTTGATCATTGCAGATGAAAGAATGGCTTTCGTATTGCCCAGTGGATAGCCAAGCATGATTCGCCATACCATATCAAACTGGGAACTATAGTGTGCTTCAATGGTATGATGGCCGCTGTTATGTACACGGGGAGCCGTTTCATTTACCAATACGTTGTTGGCCTCATCAATAAAAAGTTCTACCGCAAACAATCCTGCTGATTTAAAATTGCGAACGACCGAAAGAGCAATGGCTTCTATCTTCCATAAAATACTTTGCTGGATATCGGCAGGACATATCTGGTATTCTAATAAATTAAAATTCGGATTAAAGATCATTTCAACCGGGGGATACATAGCTGTTTTACCTTTTTCATCAACAGCAATAATGACGGCGATTTCTTTTTTAAGCTTTACCTTTTTTTCAAGAACACTTTGCACATTAAAACCACCTTCCGCATCGGATAATTTCTCAATGACCACAACGCCTTTTCCATCGTAGCCGCCTTCGGCTAATTTTTGTACAGCAGGCAATAAGCGGGAATGAGACGAGATTTCATTTTTGTTATTGATGATGACATATTCCGAAGTCGGGATACTATGTTCGGTATAGAATTTCTTCTGCAACGCTTTATTTTTTATAAGGCGCAGTACAGCAGGTTTTGGATACACTTTTACACCTTCACTTTCCAGCTTTTCTAATGCATCGATATTTACATTTTCAATTTCAATTGTGATGGCATCCAAAGCTTTTGCAAAATTATATACGGCATCAAAATCCTTTATATCGCCTTTGAAAAAGTGGTGGCACAGATGGGCTGCCGGGCATTCATTATCGTTCTCCAATACATATGTTTCTACAGGATAGTTAGCTGCAGCCTGCAATAACATTCTTCCTAATTGTCCGCCTCCAAGGATACCACATTTTAGCATGGCGCAAAAGTAAGGGGTGTTCTCTTTGGTGCAATCCTTGTTCTGACTTTTCAAACTCCCTTTTATGCATCATTTGGACAAAGCAGCAGACCTGGACTTGTTGCTTGAGGATATAGGCAACCGTCCTATTGTTATGCTTGGCGAAGCCTCACATGGTACACATGAGTATTATACCTGGCGTACTGCAATTTCAAAAAGACTGATACAGGAAAAAGGGTTTCAGTTTATTGCTGTAGAAGGTGACTGGCCTGATTGCTATAAGATAAACCGCTATGTAAAAGGATACAGCGAGGAAGGGGAGACCATTAAAGATGTACTCCTCAATTTCGACCGTTGGCCTACGTGGATGTGGGCAAACTGGGAAGTGGCCTCATTGGCTGAATGGATGAAAGAATACAATAAAACGTTATCGGATGAAGACAAGGTTGGTTTTTATGGATTAGATGTTTACAGCCTTTGGGATAGCATGTATGCGATTATGGATTACCTGGAAAAAGAAGACCCGCAAGCAGCACAATCAATAAAAAAAGCTATTCAATGTTTTGCGCCATTTGAAGAGGACGAGCAGCAATATGCCCGTTATTCTTTAACGGAACATTCCTGTCGCGATAAAGTGCTGGCTTTGCTAAAAGATATAAGAGCAAACGCACAGCTTTTTGACGGTGATAAAGAGGCACAGTTTAGTACGGAACAGAATGCGCTGATAGCCGTAAACGCCGAGAAATATTATACGGCTATGATGAGTTTTGATAATGAAAGCTGGAATGTACGTGACCGGCACATGATGGAAACTTTAGACCGGCTGTTGAACTTTCATGGCAAAAAATCTAAAGGAATAGTTTGGGAACATAATACGCATATCGGCGATGCCAGGGCTACAAATATGACGCAGGCAGGCATGGTAAACATTGGACAATTGGCAAGAGAAGAACATGGAGTCAACCAGGTATATCTTGTTGGCTTTGGATCTTATGAAGGAACTGTTATTGCGGGCAACGAATGGGGCGCAGCCATGAAGAAGATGCAAGTGCCTAAAGCAAAGGAAGGAAGCATAGAGCACCAGTTGCATGAAGTATGCAACAGCAGCAATGGCTACTTGTTATTTAATACAGAAAATGCTATTGCAAAGTATAGTGAAAGTATAAAGCACAGGGCTATTGGTGTGGTGTATAACCCGGACAATGAGCGGTTTGGAAATTATGTTCCTTCTGTAATGGCTAAGCGTTACGATGCCTTCATTTATTTAGATAAAACAATGGCACTGCATCCTCTGCGTTTGCATAGTAATAGCCATAAAATGCCTGATACATACCCGTTCAATTATTAATGTCGTGAATGAGCACATTGTCGCTGCCCCACCGTTTCTTTTGGCGGCAAATTTCAGCATTGTTGCGGATCTGGTCTTTGATCCAATGAGGTTTGCTGTATGCATTAAAATGAAGCTGGCCTTCAGCCTCATCGGTGGTATAAATAATTATATTACCCACGCCAAACATGCGGTAGAAAAAAGGCTCTTCAATAGAGGTATCTCTTACGCGGTACAATTCTGTTTCATTGGTTGATTTGTGAAAAACTCCCTGGGTAACTATAAGCCGTTGATCGGTGATGGTGAGTTTAGTTGATTTTACCAGCAGCCACTTCCACCATATATAAAAAAGCGGCAGCACAATAGCAGCAAGAACTAAGGGGGTGTCTGTAACAATAGAAAGAACAATAATGCCAGCGATGGCTAAGCCAGCGAAAACAAAAGGGCTTAGGTTTACAATTTGCGAAGGTGAGCACTGATGTATGGTTTTTTCCGGTTCCATGTTCCTTAATTTATAGAGGCAATATAATTAAATTTGCCGAAGGGGAAGTGTTGTAACTCTGTGTTTATTAATGGATGAAATAGATACTGAGCAGTGAAATAAGAATAGTTCTTTGCAAGGAAATACTGATTATGAACCGGGCTATAATTTTCATGGCATCGTCTGTTGCGTCGCACTCTTGTACGCTTTGTAATTCTATTGGGCATTTGTCCGAACTGGGATAAGTGAGATAAGTGGGATAAGTGGGAAAGGAATGACAGGTTTTTACAAAAGCCTGAAAGGCTTAAATATGAATAGCGGCCGGTACAACCCGTGGTGATAGATTATCAGGTTTTATTACAACCCCTTCAGGGTTGTGCCTATCATTAGTTACTCCTTTACCCTGGGTTGCACCCAGGGCTATTGATGTTAAGGCCTTTCAGGCTTCTGCTTATAATGTAAAGTTTAAGGGATGTAATGACGTTGCATAATGCTGCATAGAGATAAGAATGTAAAAGAGTGCGACGCAAGTAAAGCCTAATATATATTCTATTGCCGGGTACAAAAGAACTATATCATCCATAATTAAAAAAGCATACCATATAACATCATAAACACCAATCAGTAAATCTTCTTTCCTGAATTTAAATTTGAAAACTTTTATATGAACACAGCAACAACAGAAAAAATAGCTATAAATCCAGCGACTGATTTTCTTCCGCTTCAAGGCACAGATTACGTTGAATTTTATGTAGGTAATGCAAAGCAGGCGGCACATTATTATATGAGTGCTTTTGGTTTCCAGGCCCTTGCTTATGCAGGTCCCGAAACAGGCATGAAAGACAAAGTGAGTTATGTGGTTCGGCAGCATAAGCTAACCTTTGTTTTAACTACGCCACTCCGGCCCGATAACGAAATAGCGGCCCATATTTACAAGCATGGCGATGGAGTAAAATTTTTAGCGCTTAAAGTTGATGATGCGACATCGGCCTGGGAAGAAACAACAAAGCGTGGCGGTAAGAGTTATATGGAGCCAAAACATTTAGACGACGCGGATGGTGAAGTTGTACTAAGCGGTATTCATACTTATGGCGATACAGTGCATCTTTTTGTAGAGCGCAACAATTATACTGGTCCCTTCATGCCTGGCTTTCGGGCCTGGAGCAATCCGCATTTCGCACCAAAAGATGCTGGTCTTTTGTATGTTGACCATTGCGTTGGAAACGTTGACTGGAACGGCATGAATCCTTGGGTAAAATTTTACGAGGACGTGATGGGTTTTAGAAATATTTTGTCATTTGACGATAATGATATTTCCACCGAATACTCAGCGCTTATGAGTAAGGTAATGAGCAATGGAAATGGTTATGTAAAATTCCCTATCAACGAACCGGCTGAAGGAAAAAAGAAATCGCAGGTAGAGGAATACCTTGAGTTTTATAAAGGTGAAGGCGTACAGCATGTAGCCCTTGCAACAAAGGATATTGTAGGCACCGTTAAAGATTTAAAAAGCAGGGGTGTGGAATTTTTGCAAGTGCCCACTTCTTATTACGATGATTTATTAGAAAGGGTCGGAGCAATAGATGAGGACCTCGAGCCGTTAAAGGAATTAGGTATTTTAGTAGATAGTGATGAGGAAGGATACCTTTTACAATTGTTTTCGAAACCGGTGCAGGACAGGCCTACGCTTTTCTTTGAAATCATCCAGCGTAAAGGTGCAAAGAGCTTTGGCAAGGGAAATTTTAAAGCGCTGTTTGAAGCGATAGAAAGAGAACAGGCGGAGAGGGGAAATTTGTAGTTGATTGGTTGATTAGGTAATCAGTTAATTTGGTAAGCAACCTGGGAATAGTAAGCGGTTTTTACTAATCAGCGATTCAACTACTCAACCAATAAACTAAACCGCCGGGCGATTTTTGAAATTTCCTTAGCATTTTAAAACAGAACTTGCCAACGTAAAGAATTGTTTCAGATGAAAAATTTCTTATTCAGTTTATTTTTAGGTACATCATTGTGGAGCTTTGGCCAGGGCACACAGGTTTCGTTTGTAGATTTTCAGCGAAGCATGGCAAGGCCGGCAGTTGCTATGCAAAACAAACTGGATACCTTGCAAAAGCAATTTGCCGCAAAAGGGTTACAGTGGCCGGCAAAAAATATCTATATCCGTTCTTTTAAGTACGATTCGCAGTTAGAAATTTGGGTGAGCAACAGCCGTAAAGAACCTTATAGGCTTTTTAAAACCTACCGTGTTTGTGCTCTTGCCGGATCGTTAGGACCTAAACGCATGCAAGGCGATTACCAGGTGCCGGAAGGCTTCTATTACATTAATGAGTTTAACCCAAACAGTAATTATCATCTATCGCTTGGCATTAACTATCCAAATATATCCGACCGCATTTTAGCCGATCCTATAAAGCCCGGTGGTGATATTTATATTCATGGCAGTTGCGTTACGGTGGGCTGTATACCAGTAACCGACGAGCAGATAGACGAGATTTATATTTTAGCGGCTCATGCAAAAAGTGCCGGGCAGGACTACATACCGGTGCATATTTTCCCAATAAAATACAACAGTAAAAAAAGTGTAGACTATCTCGCTACGCTTACAAAGACCGATGAAAAATTGAAAACATTCGCATCAAGACTGGAAGCGGTTTACGATCATTTTGAAGTTACCCGTCAATTGCCCGTGATAATGACGGATAGCAGGGGTGACTATCAGTTCGACGGTTTATCAAAAAAAGTGGTGGTAACAGATAAGCCTGTTGTAAAACAAAAACGGGCGCCGGTGCAACATCGTACCCGAAATATTGCCCAGGTAGCTGATGTGGTATTACAGTGGCCACAATTTCCAGGCGGAGGACCAAACTTTTTAAAGTATCTGGACAAGATGGGCAAGCGATTGGTTGTTTTGTTACCGCAAGGAATAAAAAAAGCGAACATGGTTGTAGAGTTCATTATTGATGCCGATGGTGTTCCCGTAAATTTCAAAGTATTGCAGGGTGTGAATGAAGAGTTTGATGACGACCTGATATCGGCTATGGAACAAATGCCTGAATGGGAGCCTGCGATTTTAGGTGATAAACCCGTAGCGAAAAAAATCAAACAAAGCTTCGTTATAGAAAAATAGAAATATTTAAAAATTTTAAAGCAGCTTAGGCTGCTTTTTTTATGCACGTAGTTTTACGAAACAAATACTGGTAAATCTTCTTAAAGTGTAACGTGTTGTTTACTTCTGAAGGTGTAATTACCATATTGAAAAATTAGGGCGAAACTGCCATTGCGCAGCATACCCGAGAGCAGTAGTTTTGTATCAACAAATGAGCGATAAAAAGCTCAGACCAATATCCAAAAACCAATATCCAAATCCTGTTAAAGACAAAAACTAAAATCCAGTATCACGTAAAAAACTGTTCTTTTAATCCATTATCCATTTATTCCGTTTTTAATCATGTATCCCTGAGAAAACCCTTCCGGTACTTATGAAAACTACAGGCGTCCAACTAAGAATGAAGATCCGAAAACTAAAACCTAAAACCGCCTGAAATTATTAATCCCCCAGCCTTAGGCCGGGGGATTTGTTTTTATGCAGAGTAATTATATTATGCACACATTCCTTTGGCAGCGTAAATAGTTCTATCTGTTTTAAAGCTGAGCCGTGGGGTGAGATTGATTCCTCTGCTAAGCAATTGCAATTTATCGTTTGTATTATAAGCCATAATAGAAACCAGGTCTTCACTGCCCTTTTGATAAAATATCTCCACCAGAAGATCATTCAATTCAAACATATCTATCACAAAATTATTTTCAATTCGCGATTGTATGAAACTGCCTTCCTGTAAAATCGTATCTGCTTGTTGCTTATAGCTGAGCTGATAAAAGGTTGAAATGGTAAGCATGCAATTTATTTTAAGATTAAGATCCACGTATATATAAGTTATTACAGCAATTATACCATAATAAGTATACTAATAAACAGCCCAAAAGAGGATACCTATCAGTTAAACCGAGGACGAAGTGTGCCTGATTGAGGAAATGAAAAAGAAAATTTATCCAACAGCAGAGGTTTGATAAACTCTTTCCATAGTAACTGAAGAGGTTAAGAAGGCTACTAATATTTTATTCTAATTCCAGTATTTACAGCTCTTATGGCTATGCATTTTCTACTGTTTTGTTACTGCTTTATTCGAAGTTCTATCTGGCTTATTATGCAGCATATAAGGTGTGCCATAATTGGATCAGTAGACTAGATTCCTGTAACTGTTTTTATCTATGAATCTTACTGTGCCCCTATGTTAATTAATGCTCCCATCTGTGATAAATCCATCTCATAAATAACAACTTAAATATAATTATAGGTAAGAAATTCCAGAAAGGTTTTAGTTGTATAAAGAACAGGGGAACTTATTCCGAAACATCAGTAAATATTTGATTGCTCGTATCGTTTTAGCCGAAGCAGAACTATAAAAAATTTTTATTTTCAACCTAATCGAACATAAATTGTTACCGCTTTAAGAATGTTTAAGATAGCATCCTGACAAAAAATAATATACGATGATCAGACAACTTGCATTACCCGCATTTTTTCTTTACACATTAATCAGTTGCAAAAGCACGCAAGGAAATAATGCTCTATCCACAAGTAACCAGGCAGCACAAACTTATTCCGATACGGTAATACTTCCACCGCCGTTCGCCACGCCATCTGCACGTAATAACTCAAAAACAATTGGCTGGCCTTCCGACAAAACACCTGTAGCGCCGCAGGGTTTTATTGTAACAAAGTTTGCCGATAGTCTTGATAATCCGCGCTGGATTTATGTAGCTCCCAATGGTGATGTATTTGTAGCTATGGCCAATACTATCTCTGATGGTTTTACCAAAACATCCGGCATAGAAAAACGGGAGCAAAGCAGCAATACCATTTTACTCCTGCGGGATAAGGATGGCGATGGAGTGCCTGAAATGAAAATTGTTTTCTTAACGGGATTAAATCGTCCGCTGGGAATGTTAGTACTAAATGACAAGTTTTATGTAGCTAACACAGATGGCCTGTGGACATACCCGTATCAAACCGGCCAAACTCAAATAACCGGCGCTGGAACAAAGATTTTAGAACTCCCTGCCGGTGGATATAATAATCACTGGACAAGAAATATCATAGCAAATAAAGCAGGTTCAAAAATATATATATCGGTAGGCTCTGGTAGTAATGTTGCGGAACGTGGTATGGATAACGAACGTCGCAGAGCGGACATTTTAGAAATTAATCCGGATGGCTCCGGCGAACGTATTTACGCAAGTGGGTTGCGCAACCCGGTGGGTATGGGCTGGGCCACAGGTACGAACATTTTATGGACCGCAGTTAATGAAAGAGATGGCTTAGGCGATGACCTTGTACCGGATTATGCTACGTCTGTTAAGGAAGGTGGATTTTATGGCTGGCCCTTTGCTTATTACGGTAAAAACCCTGACCCACGTATGAACGGTGAACGCATGGATTTGGTCAACAGTACCTTGATACCTGATGTTGCATTGGGTCCCCATACTGCTTCGCTGGGCCTGGCTTTTAATGATAAGAACTATTTAAGCCCTGCGTATCATGGAGGTATGTTTATTGGTCAGCATGGCTCCTGGAACCGTAGTGTGCTTTCAGGTTATAAAGTTGTGTATGTGCCTTTTACAAATGGAAAACCATCAGGCCCTGCGCAGGATTTTTTAACCGGCTTTATTGCTAACCTGGAAGGTGGAACAGTATATGGAAGACCTGTGGGAGTTGCGTTCACTCAAGACGGTTCTTTATTGGTGGCCGATGATGCCGGCAAAAAAATATGGCGGGTTACTAAAGCCAAATAGGGTGCAGCCGATTATATTATGATAAGTAAATTCAGGATTGAATTTAAGGTACTAACGATACACATTTGTTGAATAATAAGATTGAAAAACCGGGATGACTTTACTTAATACCTTCATAAATAGTAAGTCTTTTACCTATCTCCAATAGTCTAAAAAGGAAATCAATTTAGAAGTAGGTAGATAATCCAAATTGAAGACCTGCCAGCCTGGAGGGCAGGTTATTTAACATGTCTCTTTGCCAATTGTACCTGTAATTCAATCGCAATACGGTTTGTGAAGTTGGCCGCCAGCTTATAGCAGGAATAATTGAATATACCTGGTCTCCAACCTTATCACCTGTTGACTTAAAGCTTCCCTTATTCCAATCAACGTATTCTAATCTTAGGGCTGCATTTAATGTAGCTTTTCCAAATCCAAACATAGAACGTTGCAATATAGGCTGAACGATATCTACAAAACCGCCTTGCTGTTTTCTGCCAAATTGTTCAGTGTACGTGTCGGGTATATCAACATTTACCCAGGCCCATTCCCCTGTAATAAATGTTTTGGTTGGCAAGGTTGTATTAAAATCTACCGCATAAATAGTTGCCAACCGTTTTTTGTCCAACACTAATCCATCTTCCTGGAATTTGTTATAGGCGCCGCTCATGTAAGACAATCCGATTTCTCCAATTCGGCTATTTCTTACAGCTACTTTTCCGGTAAAAAGCATACTGCCATTAAAGCTTTCTTCAAACCTGGACGCATCAGGTTTAGTAGCAGGCAGAAAAGTTTTGTTCTCACTATTTTCAATGATCCTGTCATTAAAACCATTGGTTAAATAAGCTTCATACGCATACACCCATTTGTTTGCATACTTCTTTCCAAATATCCCAAAGCCAACATTACTGAAAGTTGCAGGCAACATTTGCGTAGCAGATATGGGCCTGTCAATGAACTCCCATTTGGGACCGTCATGGTTTTGGTTAAAGGCGCCGATAGGATTCATTACTATACCACCACGAAAATTTAATAGCGGTGCAAATTCAAAATCTACTGAAGCGAATTCTATATTAATTTCTTTTGTACCGTCTTCAAATTCTATCTCCGTCAAAAATTTAATTCGTTGGGAGATAGAGGAGGAAACGAACAAAGTGAGTCTTCGCATTTGAAACTGGTGACCTTCTGTTACACCATCTTCACCCAGGTATTGATAGTTAGCTTCCATGTAACCACCCAAAGCAACCGGCAGCTTACCCACCTTTGCAAAAGGACGGTCATACACGGCATCCATATTTAGCTTTAAACTGCCAGTATCAGCCTGGGGTTTGCGAAGCAGTTCGGGGTCTATTTGTGCGTTTGCCTGTGCAAAGAATAGCGCTGTTAGAATTAATAGGCAAACCTGTTTCATGATTGTTTCCTCAAGTCAATGAAAAGTTCATTGTTGTTTACAGTGACAGGAAATGTTTTAAGATCTGTACCTGCAGGCCCAGTTGTAACCTTGCCATGGTTATTAAATTCACTTCCATGCGCGGGGCACTGAAGCACATCGCCCGATGCCTGAAGCTCCGCACCCTGGTGAGTACATTGCATCCACAAGGCCGAATATTCTAAGTCGTTGATACGGTAAATACAAATAGGGTATCTCAAAGCATCGTTGCGAACAATGATGAAAGAGCTATAAGCGGTTCCTCCTTTTTGTACCACCTTAAATTCATCTTTACTAATCGTCAGTCCATTTTTCCCGATGTCTCCGGATATATATTTAGTGGCTACACAACCGCTTAAAAAGGTTGAAGCGACTGTGAACGAAAGACAGGCTGTACAACTGCTCCTGATAAAATTTCTCCTGTGCATTTTATAGCGATTCTAAAAATTTAATGGTTTTGATTTTGTCAGATGCAGACAGTTGGCCAAACTTTAATTTGCTTTGTTGCGCTTCACCGCCATGTAAGTTGACAGCTTGTTCAATACTTCCAGCTCTGCCATCATGTAAAAGAAAATATTTGCCGCCCTGCGAATTTTTAGATAGTCCCAATCCCCAAAGCGGCGGTGTTCTCCATTCAGCAGGCATTGCTGCTCCCTCAGTGTAACCATCATTTAATGCCGGCCCCATATCGTGCAATAAAAAATCACTGAAAGGGGAAAAGGTTTTGTTTGCTAATTGAGCTATTGGAAAGTTTCCTGTTTGTATTTGTGGTGTGTGGCATTTGCCGCAGTTGCTATTTAAAAAGAGTTGTCTTCCCGCCTGCACATCCGCATCATTGGTTGTCCTTTGTATCGGTGCTTTTAATGTTTGTAAATAAAATACTACATCCTGAACTGTTTGATTGGTGACTTCGGGATCCGCATCCTGCCCGTTATAAGTATTAATATGCTCGTAAAATGAGTTGATACCCATATCCTGGTTATAGGCATTGACTGTTTGCTGTAGTAAGTCATAAACCGCGGCCTTCTTGCCAAATCTTCCAATATACTTTCTATCACTGCGTATAATTGTTCCACTGCGTATGAAAGAATATGCAGGTACGTTGATCCAATTTGGACGACCGGATATACCATCTCCATCGCTATCATTTTCGTCTGCCAGAGATAAAAGTGTAGCATCAGAAACAGCTTCTAAAAATCCAAGCCCTGTATTAGCGGGTGGTGTGAAATTAGAAAAGGCAGCACCGGGTGAGATTTTCTCTGGTTGAAATCCGGGGATGGCTCTGTGCTGTAACTGCGGCCCGCCATTATTTAAAAACCGGTTGCCCAATGTATCGCTTTGACCAAACCTTGTAAGAGTGGAGAACGGATGCCCTTTACCATCACCGGCATGACAAGTGCCGCAGGATGTAGCAACAAACACTGGCCCAAGCCCCGTTTCCTTTGTAAAGATTTCATTGTTGAAGGCAGCATCGCCGCGTAAAAAAGCCTTTTTCTGTTCGGACGTCAACCCTTCAACCGGGCCATCAAGTAGTTGGTCATCTTCTGCTGCGCCGGGCAAAACCTTGCCGCAGGAAAGATAGATAAGCATAGATGCAGCCAAACAGAACAGAACAAGTAACTTTTTCTTCATAGCAGAAGATTTGTATTTCAAAGATATAAGAAGTTTGTAAACACCAAAACAATTCATTTGGGTAACCAAATTTATTGTTTTTGACAAACCTTGTACTTTTGTGCCATGCAGCATTTTGCCCACCACTCTGAGGAGAATTACCTGAAGACGCTTTACAAGCTGGAGAATAAGCAGATAAAAAAGGTGAATAATATTGCTTTGTCAAAGGCATTGGAACTGAACCCGGCCACTGTATTGGAAATGGTCAGGAGGATGAATGAACGAAAGCTGGTGGAGATACTTGCTGACAAAACTATCATCCTTACGGATAAAGGGAAGAAAAAGGCACTACAGATTGTAAGAAGGCATCGGCTATGGGAAGTGTTCTTAGTGGACAAGCTTAGCTATAAATGGAACGAAGTGCACGACCTGGCGGAGCAATTGGAACATATTGACTCGGATGACCTGGTGAAGCGGCTTGAGGTATTTTTAGGTTATCCATCGGTTGACCCCCACGGGGACCCGATACCGGATGAAAACGGAAAGATGAAAAAGATCAGGACACAGCCGCTAACAGAAGCTCCGCTGAAAAAGAAACTTACCATCGTTGCTTTAGGTAATTCGTCCGATGAATTCTTAAAATATTTGGATAAGATCGGGCTGAAAATAGGAGCAGCAGTTGAGATAGTGGAAGTTGAAGATTTTGATAAATCCTTGAGTATTTCACATAAGAAGAATTCGATCATTTTGAGTAAAGAAGCGGCGGATCATTTACTTGTCAATATGCCATAGGTAATGGAAGAGCTGGTAACAATTTTGACTTTAGGATTAATTGGGTTTAATTTTAATTATTGAGCGCAGATTATCTTCGCTGCTTTGAAAAAGTTTATTGCTTACATATTATCGTTCTACATTTTGCTTAGTGCAGTTGTGCCTTGTTCCTTTTTTGATACTTGCGAAGAAGAGCAAGATCATCCTGAACAAACATCAAGGCCTTTCCGGTTAACTGACTGTGATAATTGCTCACCTTTTTCCATTTGTGCATCAGCACATGGCTTTGTTGTTAACCATCAAAGAGTTTCATTGAAAATGCCAATCGCCTTCATTGAAAAGCCTTCTTATACTAATTACCATATGGTTTTAAAAGCAGGGTATCAAGCGGCTTTCTTTCAGCCGCCCAAAGTGGCTTAATCTCACCAAGTCAGAATTTCATTTATTTACTTACCCTAAAAAGTATCATGAAGTATATACTATCATTTTTATGTACTGTGTTCATCACAAGTACCGGTATTTATGCACAGCATACCATCAAACTATCTATAAAGAACAGCGGGGAAAATGCACCACTTTCCGGCGCCACCGCAATAATCGGTTCTATTAATAAAACAGCTATCGCAGACAGTTCAGGTCTTATAACATTTGAGAACATCGTCGCTGGCTTGTATTTGATTAAAGTGTCTTTTGCAGGATTAAAAGAAGCTGCAGTATCAGTAATTGTTCCGATGCAATCTGCTGAACCTTTTGCAGTCGTATTGGAAGAAGGTGAAGAGGAGGAAGAAGAAGTAATTGTTACCACCACGAGGTTGAGCAGGAGTATTAACGACATACCAACAAGAGTGGAAACGATTTCCGGGGAAGAGCTAACTGAAAAAGGCAATATGAAGCCAGGCGACATTAGAATGTTGCTGAATGAAAGCACTGGTATTCAAACGCAACAGACTTCCGCGACCTCCTATAACTCAAGCATACGCATACAAGGTTTAGACGGGCGGTACACACAAATCCTTAGAGATGGTTTTCCCCTGTATTCAGGTTTTTCCGGTGGCCTGAGTTTAATGCAGGTAGCACCTTTGGACCTAAAGCAAATTGAAGTCATTAAAGGTTCATCATCCACCTTGTATGGCGGCGGTGCAATAGCAGGTTTGGTAAACCTTGTTTCCAAAACTCCAACGGCAAAGAGAGAGGTAAATTTTTTAGCCAATGGGACTTCAGCAGGTGGACTTGACCTTAGTGCCTTTTATAGTCAAAAGTTTAAGAAGGTAGGTGTAACCGTTTTTGGTTCCCGAAATACAGCCAGAGCTTATGACCCTGCCGATATTGGCCTTACAGCTATTCCGGAATTTGAACGCTATACTATAAATCCAAGGCTATTTATTTACGGCACAAAAACAACCGCCGATGTGGGATTTAGTTATATAACAGAAGACCGTATAGGTGGCAGCATGGACTATATAAAAAGCGGTACAGCCGGTTATTTTGAAAAAAACAATACCGACCGTTTTATCACACAAGCGCAATTGACACACCTTATAAATGATAACTCACGGCTTAGTTTTAAGAATAGCTATAGCCGTTTTAGCCGGGCCATCCAAATCCCTACCACGGCATTCGAAGGAATGCAGCAATCTACTTTTTCAGAAGGTACTTATATTGCCGATGGAGAAAAAACAGGCTGGGTAATTGGGGCAAACCTTCTTACTGATAATTTTGCAGAAGACAGGCAAAGCAGCAATGCTTTAAGAGACTATCATTATACCACTGTTGGTGCATTTGTTCAAAGCACCTGGTGGCCATCACAGCAGTTTACAATAGAAACAGGTTTAAGAGCTGATTACGTAAAACAATATGGCTTTGAGGTATTGCCACGAATTTCAGCGATGGTAAAATTGTCGCCTTCACTTACTATGAGGTTGGGCGGCGGCTTAGGCTATAAAACGCCTACCGTATTTAACGAGGAGGCAGAGAAAATGCAGTTTCAAAACATACTGCCGATTAATCAGAATACAGCTATAAATGAGCGTTCAGCAGGCGGCAATTTTGATATTAACTACCGCACAAGAATTGGAGCAGTTGGTTTGGCCATCAATCAATTATTCTTTTATACAACATTGAATAAACCTTTGGTATTAACAGCATCAGGAAGCATTGATTACGAATTTAAGAATGCAGATGGTACTATTGATACGAAAGGAATAGAGACGAATCTTCGCTTTACTTATAACGACTTCAAACTGTTTGTTGGATATACGTATGCTGATGTGAACACGCATTTTAATAACATTAAAAGCTGGTTTCCTTTAACGGCTCGGCACAGGCTTAATAACGTGTTGATGTATGAGAAAGAGGAAAAGCTTAAAATTGGTTTGGAGGCCTATTATTTCAGTCCTCAAAAGCTGAATGATGGTATCGGCAAATCTTTCTGGACATTTGGCTTAATGGGCGAAAAGGTGTGGAAGCGCTTTTCAATTTTTATCAATTTTGAAAACTTCACGGATACAAGACAAACAAAATTTGATACCATCTATAAAGGCTCTATCGTTGACCCGGTATTCAGAGATATTTATGCGCCTGTTGACGGCTTTGTGGTAAATGGTGGTGTTAAGTTCAGGCTATAGAATGACGGCTTGTTTCCTCCACACAATGTATTTATGTTTTAAAAATTAGCTAACGCATACTGAACGCACCACACGTATCTATCGCATTTGCTTCATCGTTAATCTACGTGAGGCCTCAGTAAAACTAAGGCTCTTAACAATGGGCAGTTTCGCTCTTGCACAGCAGGCTCAGCCCTGGTACTTTTGTTGCAGAAGTTGA